>NZ_LN614830.1:300000-420000 GCF_000953635.1 Legionella micdadei | reverse complement strand
TTGTAATGCCTTGATTCTCGAGCACACAGCATTTACCGAAAAGGCAAATGCTGCAAATGAGAAATCTAAGCCATTTCGGCCAAGATAGTGGAATTGTCAACACACCCTAGAGTAGAATTGACGACTGGCCAAAATAAACAGCATTCATCCAGGATGACAGTAGTAAAGGCGAAACATGGATCAACGACCCAATGTCTCAGTAAAAAATTCAACTAAGCCATCTAAGCTTTTGGCTCTAATTGCATTGGCAATTGCATTCGCCTTACCATTCATTCTAGTTAAATCATTCTCACACAAACAAAAAGCGAACTACACTCACGAACATCCGTTGCTCCCACCCCAAGCCTTGGAAACACCTCCTCAAAAACTGCCACATCTCACTAAGCGGGAGCCCGCTCCTTTTACAAAAAGTTCAAAAGAAATATCCCAAAGCGCTGTTAACAACAAACCTCAAGCGGCTACTGTATCTCCTGCTAATACCTCAAAATCACAAACAACAACCGCATCAGCCGCCAAAACAACGGCCACTAAACCCCAACCGAGCGCAATAACAGCAAAACCAACTACTTCAGCAGTACAAGAGAATGAGATAAAAACAATTAAAACACGTCCAGGGGATTCGCTTGCTTCTGTATTTAATCGTCTGGGGTTAACTTCTCAAACATTGCAAACAATTATACGAGAAAATCCAAGCACTAAAGTTTTAGCGAAATTAAAACCAAACCAGCAACTGGAGTTCTTGATTAAAAATCATACCCTGGAGAAGATGGTTGCCCCTATCTCAAGTACTCAGTTTGTTGTTGTGACCCGTGATGGTCGGCATTACAAAAGTAAAATCAATTCTTACAAAATAACTACTCATAATCATTATATAACTGCAACGCTGCGAGGTTCTTTATATAACACAGCAAAACGCCACAATATTCCTTATAAGTTGATGCAACAAATGACTGAAATCTTTGCCTGGGATATCAACTTTGCTAAAGATGTGCGCGCAGGGGATCAATTCACCATTATTTACAAAGCGCACTTTGTCGAAGACAAGCCAGTAGGAGTAGGCGATATTGTTGCTGTCAGTTATAAAAACCGGGGCAAAACATTTCAGGCTGTTTTGCATACAAGCCGCGGTGGGCACTCTGATTATTATACGCCTCAAGGAACCAGCTTAAAGAACGCCTTCAATCGCTATCCTTTGCGCTTTAGCCATATCAGTTCAACATTTAGCCTCTCCCGCTATCATCCGATCCTCCGTTATAGAAGGCCGCATAAGGGAGTAGATTTAGCTGCACCAATTGGCACCCCCATTTTAGCAACAGGAGATGGCCGCATCGAGATAATTGGCCGACAAAGCGGTTACGGCAATATGATTAAGATTAAACATAATAAGACCTACAGCACCATTTATGGGCATATGCTGAAATTCCAGAAAGGTTTATCCAGAGGCACTTTTGTTAAGCGTGGACAGGTCATTGGTTATGTTGGACAAACGGGCTTGGCTTCTGGACCCCATTGTCACTACGAATTTCATATCAACAATCAACCTAAAAATCCTACCACAGTTAATCTACCAAGAGGCAACTCTGTGCCAGCAAGAGAAATGGCTTCCTTTAAAGCCAATACAAATACATTGTTAGCCCAGTTAAAGTTATATGAAACAGGGCGGTTAATGAATCCCACTAAAAAGAATGCCAAAGTAGGGTAATCGCCCAGCACCCTATAAGCATGCAGCTGTATTAAAGTAATGGATCAGGTTCCATTTGGGTTTAGCCGCCAGATTTGAGTACATCGAGGTATCCAGCCTATTACTAATAAGTAGCGCGATGAATACCTCTATTGAGTCAGGCTGCCGAAGAAGCAAAAGAGAGAGGTAATACTTCGTCTAAACCATCTTCTTCAATCAAATTGAGAGAATGCCGGAGATCCATCGAAACCATACAAACATTATAATGTAAATAGATACCTGCTGAGGGGATAAGAACTTTATTTGGTTGGCGAGTAAATCCAAATCGTTGATAAAATGAAATAGCTTCATTATTGAGATCTTCTACCTCTACTTTCATACTGAGGATCCCTGCTCCCAGGGCCGCTTCGATACATGTTTGCAATAAAAGCCTGTCATACCCATTGCCAGCCTCATCCTCGTTAACAAATAACCTGGAAAGAAAGGCGCTCTGAGCGAGGAGTTTGATTTTGGCAAAGCCTATTAATTCATTGTTTTCATTAAAGAGACCATAAAAGCTAAGTTGCGGATTATTAAAATCTTGCTCAATGTCGTTTAATAACAGTATATCTTTCGTTAAACTTTTATCCTCATGGCGAAAATCGACAAAGCTGGCATACCAATCACGCTTCATAACAGGGATTAAGCGAGGTAAATCCCCTCTTACTATTTGTCTAACCTGAACCATATCTCTCCTTAACCATTTTTTTCAATCTGAAATGCTGATATCAAGAACGATGGCGCGATGCGTTTGATAGCGTTGACAGAGATAACGAACGCAGCGCTAAACGTCTATGATATTGAGTTTTTTCCACTTCATCAGGGAAATTTTAAATTCTTGGGTAACTCTTAACTTAGTTCAGCAGATTAATTCAACCTAAGCAAAGAGGTAACGACAAATAACCACACTTGCCACAACTCCCGCAAAGTCCGCTAAGAGGCCTGCAGGAATCGCATGCCTGGTGCGTTTTATTCCAACCGCACCAAAATAAACTGCAATCACATAAAAGGTTGTTTCAGTACTCCCCATCATTGTGGCGGCAGTTTTTCCAATCAAAGAATCACCACCGTGTTGGTGTATTAACTCAGCCATAATTCCTGTCGAAGCACTGCCTGAAAAAGGTCTTATTAATGCAAGGGGCAATAGTTCAGATGGCATTCCTAGAGCAGATAATACTGGGGACAACAATGTTTGCATAAGCTCGAAAAAACCAGAAGCCCGCAACATGCCAATCGCAACTAACATGGCGATTAAGTAAGGAATGATACTCACGCTCGTTTCAAATCCTTGTTTTGCCCCTGTTACAAAAGCATCAAAAACATTAATTTTTTTCAATGCACCATAAAGAGGAATCCCAACGATAAAAGCAAGGAAAATCCAGTTCGATAATTGATCAGCAAAATTACTCATTGACCTCAGTTCCTCTGATTCGATAGGCGGGTAGCTTGGCTAATTGTTTAACAGCAACTATCGCTACTATCGTTGAAATGCTGGTAGCGATTAAGGAGCTAAAAATGACACTGCTGGGATGTAGGCTGCCGTTTGCTGCGAGAAAAGCAATAGCAGTCGCAGGGATAAGTTGAACGCTTGACGTATTAATTGCTAAAAAAGTACACATTGCATTTGTTGCCTCCTGCGCATGCTTATTAAGGCGTTGGAGTTCTTTCATTGCTTGCAATCCAAATGGCGTTGCGGCATTTGCCAAACCAAGCATGTTGGCTGCAAGGTTGAGCACAATTGCCCCCATCGCCGGGTGATCAGCGGGTACATCGGGGAATAAAGGGCGCAATATTGGTCTTAATCCTCTGGCAAGATGATTTATTAATCCCGATTCAGAAGCAATAGCCATGATCCCTAGCCAGAGTGCCATGATTCCTGTTAAACCTAATGCAATTTCAAAACCCAATTTTGCTGAATCAGTAACGGCATGGACAACCTGATCAAGTCGTCCTTGGGCTAAACCAACAATCAATGAAAGAAAGATCATTCCTAGCCATATCGCGTTTAGCATTCTGTACCTCGATAGTAAAAATAGGTTAAAATATGCACTTTTTTATCCCGACAGGAGAGGCTATGCGCCCAGTCTACTGCATGCATACGTTAAAATGCATTGTTTTTTCATCCTTTCTGGTATTTTTATCCTGCCAATCTATGGCTGCTGTTCATCCAAAACAACAAGAAGCCAACCAAATAATCACCGAACTATATCATAGCCTGGAGCACCTATCGAACCCTGACATGGCAAATCGACTTGATGCCATCAGCGCCCAATTTTTAGGCAAGCCTTATATCCTAGGCGCTCTTGGAGAAGGGATGAAAGCGCGCTTTGATCAGGAACCTCGCTATCGTGTAGACGCGTTTGATTGCGATACCTATGTCACCACTGTGCTTGCTATAGCATTGGCAAAAGATCAGCAGGGATTTAAACAGTGTATGAGTAGAGTTCGCTATAAGGACGGTAAAGTGAGCTTCATAACACGAAATCATTTTATGTCCCTCGATTGGAATCCTAACAATCAACAACAAGGATTTATCAGAGATATTACAGGAACATTCCGAGACAAAGACAATAAACCTGTAGCTGAGATAGCCTCAGCATTAATCGATAAACCATCTTGGTACCAACATTTTACCGATAAAAATATCCACTTAAATCCATCCGATGAAAATGAACGAATCAAACGGTTAGCGGAGCTAAAAGAAAGGGGCTCC
This sequence comes from Legionella micdadei, assembly GCF_000953635.1. NCBI lineage: Bacteria > Pseudomonadati > Pseudomonadota > Gammaproteobacteria > Legionellales > Legionellaceae > Legionella > Legionella micdadei. The sequence goes on along the minus strand of NZ_LN614830.1, from coordinate 415,567 downwards.
AAATTACCGAAACAGTTGGCGCAAGTGCCCTATCTACCATTCACTGCCCTATTTGATGCCCAAGGGAATCCTAATCTGTTTTTGTTTGCACAAATCCCCAATGCATCAATCATAGAAATCGTACGACCTAATTGGGACATACGGGAACAAATTGGTACTAACTTAAATGTTTCTCATTTGGGCTTTGCTTTTTGGAAACAAGGGATCCTTTATTTTAGGCAAGCTTCCTCAAAATTCGGCCATGTCGTGGAGGTTCCTCTCATAGATTACTTGCATGAAGCCTTGAGCAGTCCAACAATTAAGGGCATCAATGTTGAAGTGATTGTTCCACAGGTTCCGTTATCGGATAACTGCAATATTAGTCCTAGGGTTTTTTGAAGACTATGTTATCCAAAGAGGGGGCTTGGTGCAAAAGATTGCCTCCTCTCTCAATAGCAAGTTGCGCAAGTTACATTAAGCAATAAGCTCCTATAGCAATTGTCCTGTTATAAGGCAATTTATAGAATTCAATATTTAAGTTAGCAGAATAATTACGCATCAAGAAAGCAAATAGCTTCTCTTGCCAATAAAACATCAATGTTCTCTTTTTCTTAGACGCTATAACATTAGGAATTTCCACAAAATAGGTAGCCGACTCAACTTTAAACTCAAATGGGAGTATTTCATATTCGACTGCTTTTGCTAAAGCCTTCGGCACAGAAATATTATCCATAAAACCATAGTGTAAGGTTAATTTACAAACCCTTTTATCGATTTGGTTAATTTCAAATCGTTTAGAAGGATCGATATGCGGTTTATTTTCAACAACATAACTTACAATTAGAATATTTTCTGGGACTGCATAGCTCAGTTTTAAAAAATGAAGGAAACTCCCCCCACTAGGGTCATAGGTATCGGTAAGGAAAATTGCGGTGATACCCCGCAAATGCCTCAGTGATTTATAATTAAGCTGTTTAACAATTTTACTAATATCTTCCTTTTGCATATAGAAATTATTCTTCAAGTATTGCAAACCCAAATTCCAGGTGAACATAATGACACCAATAACTAAGGCAAAACATACCGGAGCCCATCCACCGGTCAGAAATTTTTGCGCATTCGCCCCTAAAAAAAGAAGATCAATCGACAAAAAAGGCGTAAACACGATAACGACTTTTGGCCAAGACCAAAGCCAAATATGCCTTGCAGCATAAGTGACCATCGTAGTGACTAGTAACATGACTAGGTTCACTGCGATTCCATAGGCATGGGTCATGTTGCTCGAATTCCTGAAAGTAACAATGATTAGCATAGTGCCAACAAAGAGTACAAAATTCATCTGCGGAATATAGATTTGCCCAGCATGCTCTTTCGATGTTTGAATCACCGGAATCCGCGGGCAAAGACCCAATAAAATAGCTTGCTTAGTTAATGAAAAAGTAGCTGTAATGACAGCTTGCGAAGCAATGACTGTAGCAATTGTAGCGATAAGCAGCAAGGGAATAGAAAACCAATTCGGAGCAATCATATAAAAGGGATTGACTATTGCTTCTGGATGGCTAATTAAATGACCACCCTGTCCAAAATAATTAAGAAGCAAGCAAGGCAAAACAACAAAAAACCAACTATAACGGATAGGGTTTTTACCGAAATGGCCAATATCAGCATAAAGAGCCTCCCCGCCCGTTACCACTAGGAAAACATCACCTAATAAGTAATAGCCCTTTAGACCATGATTGTATAAATAATCGAAAGCATAGATAGGATGAAGTGCCTTTAACACAACAGGATGCTTATAAATTTCTACTGAACCCAAGATGGCGATCGTAATAAACCAAATCAATAACAAGGGGCCAAATGCAGAACCAATTTTGGTTGTCCCGTGTGATTGCATAACAAATAAGAAAATCAAGATAGCACAAGAAAGAGGCACCACAAAATCATCGAATTTAGGGGAAATTGTTTCTAGTCCTTCGATGGCGCTTGTGACTGAAATGGCTGGAGTTAACATGCCATCGCCTAACAATAATCCAGCGCTAAAAATAGCTAGCAAGTAAAAGATATGCTCATATTTCGTTGATTTTTGCTTAAGTAATGCTAATAACGCTAACCCCCCTCCTTCACCGTCATTATCTGCGCGAAAAACAATAACGAGGTATTTTATGGAAATAACAACGATCAATGACCAAAAAATTAAAGATAAGACACCCAGAATATCCACTTCAGTAAGCGGCAAGTCACCAAGAGCCTGACGTAAAGCATAAAGTGGACTTGTTCCGATATCTCCAAAAACCACGCCTAAAGCAGCTAGAGATAAAGCCCAGGGTATTTTTTTCTTATTTTTAACCAAGATAAATTATCCGATTCGCCAGTTATTGAAACTATAAACTAAATATAAGCCTGTTGCGTAGTGAACATCTATATTATTTTCAATAAAAAAAGAGTAAGTTAACCTGACATTGATTGCGAAATAAAAATGGATGCTTAATAATGGAAAAATTCATCTATAGTAGGAGTGGGAATGTCACACAAGAGCTCGATTGGGCGCTTGGCCTTTGTTAGCCTGTTAGCTTTAGCTTTTAGTGGCTGTTTTCACCCCCCCTATAACAACTTTAAACCTTATCGCCGTGTCTATACTACGACTCCCCCAGCTACGATACTAGGCTCTGCCGCGGTCGCCGTTTCAGGAGGAGCGCCAGTTCTTGCTGGTGCGGCAATTGGTGCAGCTGTAGGTGCTAGTGTTGGCCTTTATAAAGACAGCAGACCCATGCTAATCAAACAGCTACGTAAACTGGATATGCAATACATTGAGTACGGTGATACAGTTACTATTATCGTTCCCACAGATCGCTATTATGTGTTTAACAACGCCCGGTTAAATGATCTTTGCTTTGCCGGCTTAAATACCTTAATTAAATTAATCAAAACATTCCATAAGTGCTGTCCGATTTACGTTGCTGGTTTTACCGATAACGTGGGTTCGCGTCACAGTAAAAAACTCATGTCTCAAGCTCGAGCTGAAACCATGGTAACCTTCCTTTGGGCTAACGGCATTTCTGCACGACGCTTGATTGCTGAAGGATATGGTGATAAAAACCCTGTTGGTGATAATAAGCTCATCCATGGTAGTGCGTATAATCGTCGCATTGAAATTCAGATATTCAAAGATTGTTCAACTCCTCAAGTTGAACCAGTCCCGATAAGCGCAACAAAATAGAACTTGCTTTTTGATGTTAGGTACATAAATGAAATCCAGATTTATTGGCGGTATTCTTCTCATAGTCGGCACATCCATCGGCGGCGGTATGCTCGCCTTGCCAGTAGCTAATGCTGCAACAGGCTTTTGGGAGTCTTCATTATTTCTTCTGCTTTGCTGGGCGGTAATGACGTTGGGAGCTTTATTTATTGTTGAAACAAATCTTTTTTTACCTCCTGGTAAACACATGGTTTCCATGGCTGCAGCTACTCTTGGCTCTCCTGGCCTTCTTGCTGCTTGGCTAAGTTATTTATTTCTACTTTACACTTTACTCTCCGCTTATATCTCAGGAGGAGCAGATGTTTTTGGGAACCTATTTTCCCGGATAGGCTTTCCAGTTAGTGATTGGCTCGCCAGTACATTATTCACGCTCATCTTTGGTTTAGTGGTTTACGGGGGAATCCGTAGCGTTGATCTGTTAAATCGTGGCTTAATGTTTGGAAAACTAGGCGTTTATTTTATTCTCGTTATTCTCATTGCGCCTCATATTCAGCCTAATTATCTCAGTGGCGGTAATTATCAATACATTACCGGAACAGTAATGATTCTAATTACCTCTTTTGGTTTTGCTATTATTGTTCCCAACTTACGTGATTATTTTAACGATGATATTAATACGCTTAGGAAAGTGGTGTTTATTGGTTCACTGATTCCGCTTTTGTGTTACTTAGCTTGGGATGCGGTGATTATTGGTAGCTTACCTACTTCTGGGGACAATGGTCTTGCTGCATTAATGCATAACGAACACACCACTTCCGCTTTAGCAGCAACACTTTCGAACACTGTACAAAACACAATGATAACCTCCTTATTTAACTTTTTTACTTCGATATGCATGCTGACTGCTTTTTTGGGCGTATCACTTTGCCTTATAAGCTTTCTAGCTGATGGCTTAAATATGGTACAAAGCGGGCGACAGGGGTTAGGTTTATTTCTATTAACCTTCTTACCACCGCTTCTCGTTGTTATCTATTACCCTGGAGCATACATTCATGCATTAAATTACGCTGGAATTTTTTGCGTAATCCTACTTCTTTTATTACCTGCCCTGATGTCAGTCTATGGAAGAAAGAAGTTTTCACCTCGTTACACAGTGCCTGGAGGAAAAATCTCGCAATGGCTAGTTATTATATTTTCAATTCTTCTCCTTGCGAATTCATTTTGGCAATTAATTATTGTCGATAAATAAACGAGTTGGCGATACGAAAACATCGCGAAACATTGACAGCGAGGGTGATTTTCACTTACTATATTGTTTTAATTTTGTACAGATGGACGTATTGTGGCTAATTCCAAATTTATTGGTGGTATCCTATTAATTGTCGGCACTTCCATTGGTGGAGGTATGTTAGCCCTACCCGTTTCGACTGCAGAAGTCGGCTTTACCAACTCCATTTTTTTCTTAATTTTATGTTGGCTAATCATGACAGTAGGAGCACTTCTCATTCTTGAGGTGAATCTTCGTTTGCCGGCAGGCAGCAATATGGTTTCCATGGCCAAAACAACGTTGGGCCTCCCAGGGCAGGTTATTGCCTGGATTGCCTATCTTTTACTTCTCTACACATTATTAGCAGCCTATATTTCAGGGGGTTCTGATGTGTTAAATGGGCTATTGCAAAAAGCGAATTTTAATTTACCAAGCTGGTCCACTTCGCTTACCTTCACTTTAATATTTAGTTTAGTTGTTTATGGTGGCATCCGCTCTGTTGATTATGTAAATCGTGGACTTATGTTTGGCAAGTTAGGCGTTTATCTACTTTTAGTAGTCATCATTAGCCCGCATGTGCAATTAACTTCATTGAGCGGGGGCTCAGTAAAAGCTGTTACAGGAAGCCTGATGGTATTAATAACTTCATTTGGTTTCGCATCCATAGTGCCAAGTTTGCGCGAATATTTTCATGATGATGTGCACAGTTTACGGAAGGTTATTCTCCTGGGCTCATTGATTCCCCTCACTTGCTACATTCTGTGGGATGCAGTCATTATGGGAGTTGTTCAGAGAGAAGGCGATAATGGGTTGATCGCGCTCATGTCCAACGAACATGCGACAAGTGGTTTAACCAATGCGCTATCTACCGCTGTCAATAGCCAATGGATAACGGGCTTCTTTAGTTTTTTTACCTCAATATGTATGGTAACCGCTTTTCTAGGCGTTTCAATTGGCTTATTTGATTTTCTCGCCGATGGTCTGGCATTAAAGAAAACCGGACTCCAGGGAAAATCAACTTTAGCACTCACCTTTCTCCCTCCTCTAGCAGTAGTGCTGTTTAACCCTGGGATTTATTTGCATGCCCTAAGCTATGCAGGCATTTGTTGTGTGGTCCTATTGCTCCTCCTACCTGCTTTGATGGCTTGGAGAGCCCGAAGGATTGATCCTGCGAGTAGTATTTGGGTGGTACCAGGCGGTAATTTAAGTCTTACTCTTGTGATCTTGAGCGCGATATTCTTACTTACGATTGCAATATGATCAGTGTGCTAATTGCTTAACCCTAGCAGGGAAAAGCGTAATAGATAAGCCCTCATCAGGAAACAGCCATATTTGGCGCATCTTCCCAGAAACCTGCCAGAACAGTATTCATTTGGGCTTCTATGACCTTCTGGCAGGTTTTATTGATCTGCACATACCCCTTTTCGAGTAACCGGAAGCTAATACAGCTATTAATTCTGCTGATTTATTGAAGTATTTCTGCACGGTTTGTAAGAGTAGTTCCCTTTTTTATCCAAAACATCACATTAAATATCTCTTCTAAAGAGAGGAAATCAGGCCAAAAAGTCTGTAAAGCAACTAAGATTTCATACCCTAACTCCAGATTAGCTGCTATCATCTGGTCAAAAAATTTCCCAAAAAAGGGTGTGGGAGGGCTTGTTGTCACTGGCACTGCTAATGTATCCAGCATTTTTGCAAAACACCGCTGAAAATAGCCATTAAACATTTTTGGTACGGGTAGATTACCATCAAAAATTCGATGATCAGCACTAACTGAAATGGGTAGAATATCTTGAGGTTCAAATTCTTGGATTTCCTTGTTCCATATCAGCTTTTTTTCTACATCAAATAAAGTGACTTTGATTGCTTCATTAGGACGAAGAGGAGATTTCCCTTGTGTGTAGCCGCAGTGCCCAATATTACTTAAGGTCACTATTGAATTGGTTAGCATAGGGTACTCATAGGACCCATTAGCCAAATCAGAAAGAATATTGTCCATGATTATACGTAAGTGAGGATGCTCGTTCTCAAGCTGCTCACGCTTTTTATAGCAGTAAACCATCATTTTTATTCTGCTTCGAATTTTAGCAGCTAACTCGCTCGTAGTTAGTTCGTGACAATTCTCAAAAACAATAGTGCTGATATGATCTTTACAATCAGGCAGCTTTACCGCAACACCCACATAACTTCCTTCGGTTTTAAGCCATTTTGGATAGTTGATATAACTCCGCCACGATTCATTTTCATGCATGCTCAAACTCATTGTTTGCAACATCAGGGTAGTGAGTGTTTCTGGAGGATATTTTCTATTAAAAAAATCAATACAGCTTATATTGAGGTTAAATTCGCCTACCATCGTGGGATCTTTAGGTTTATCCCAGTGCATCATCAGTAATTTACGAAGAGGCGTCATATCAATTTCAGAAATAGTTCCTGTATAACGAATAATCTTTGGAGAAAGCCCCTCGACAACTTTCATCAAAAACTGCCAATCCTGACCTGGCTTAAGATTGATCTTACTTAGTTGTTCTTTGTGCTTGTTATCCAAATCTTCAAAAAGGGCTATTATTCCGTCAAAACCAAACAAGGATGAGAGAGAGCTTATAAATTTATATTGCAACAACAGATTAGTAACTAATTGGCCTTCCAGTTGTTGGATTTTATCTTTAACCTCGTTCTGCGTGGGTAATCCAATAGTGCGATATAAATCTGCTTCGCAGACGTGGCGATTCTCATCACTAATGATTGCTGCGAATACTTTGGGTGCAATATTGTGACGCGCAAAACTCTTAAAGATTTCTTCAATCCAGCCTTCCGCAAGTAAATTTAACAGTACAACAGCAGTCTTAGGGCATTCTTGTCCGCGAATAAAATTACAAAGTTTTTCTACATTTTCGTTATAGGCTGGCGGCAACGAATAAGGCGCACAAAGTTGATATACGATTTTCGTAAAAACTAAGCCATGAAAAATTTCATCAAGGAGCTGAGCATGCATGAGTTTCTTATGCTCGGGATTTTCCATTTTCGATTCAAACTTTAGTGGAATCTGAATCGCTAACACTTCCAGTTGCGCCAACAGGGAAAAAACATAGATATAGGGTAATTTTTCGTGCTTTAACTCAAATGGCAGCCCATCCCTGAATAAACCGTCTAACCTGCTTTTTATAACCTCCTTCTCCTCTTTGGAAATCTGATTCCATCCTTCTAGTATCCATTTCTCGGAACCCCATGTTGGCCTGAGTAGTTCGGCTAGTTCATCCATTTTTGTATCCAAGTTAACTCGAAGTCCTGCATCATAACTACTTCCGGCGGATAGCGTCAACTATCCATAACCTCTTAATATGCTGGTTATTTTTCTAATATTGAGTAATACTTCTCACAGTTAATCAGCTTTTTTACTATGATTCGAATAAGACCATTCCTAAAATGGGCAGGGTGTAAAATTCACTGCATTGAAACCATTTTGAATTCTCTGCCTCAAGCAAACCACCTGATTGAGCCTTTTACAGGATCAGGTGCAATCTTTGTTAATTCAAGTTATCCAAGTTATTTATTGGCAGAAGAAAATAAAGATTTAATTAGCTTATTTAGCTGCTTACAAGAAGAAGGGGAAGATTTTATAAATTACTGTGCTAATTTTTTCTCTATACAAAATAACTGTGCAGAGAAGTACTACTGGTTTAGGGAGCAATTTAATCAAAGCACTGACATCAAATATCGATCTGCATTATTTCTTTATCTCAATCGGCATGGTTACAATGGATTATGCCGTTATAACCAAAGCGGCCTCTATAACGTGCCTTTTGGCCGGTATATAAAACCATATTTTCCCCGAAATGAAATGAACTATTTTTTTCACAAATCCAAGCAGGCTCGATTTATTCAAGGTGATTTTCGTAAGACATTTGCTCAAGCTCAACCTGGTGACTTAATATATTGCGACCCCCCTTATGTCCCTTTATCTTCTAGCGCTTATTTTTCCTCGTACACGGGTAAAAAATTTACTGAACAAGATCAGATTGATTTGGCTAATCTAGCCATGGAAAGCCGAGAAAAAGGAATTACAGTCGTTATCTCCAATCACGACACTGAGTTCACTCGTTATCAGTATCGTCACAGTAAAATTATCTCTTTTCCAGTAAAGCGATGGATCAGCTGCCAGTCCCACAATCGCTTTCCGGTACAAGAATTAGTAGCGATTTTTTGTCCCAGTCTATAACAATATCCCCTCCCGTGTGGTACCGACAAAAATGGGAATTGATGCAGGGAAGGGGGCACGCTCGATTCGCGAGCGACTGAATTTAGCGCATCTTGCGAAAATCCAGCCGTTTCCGAAATTCAAATATCCTGAACAAGTATTGCTCTACTGTCCTATTGATCGAAAATCCTTCATGAAAAAAGCGAGAATTGTAACCATTAACAAAGAGATAGGCAGGATTGAAAGAGCAAGTTGATAGTCTACCACTGTATAAACGTGTTCTCCTGCAACAATACCACTATCGCCGAATGTATCCAGCAATTTTCCTACTAAGGGTTGAAATATTACCCCGCCTAAAGTGATTATCATATTTGTTGCTGCGAAAACCGTACCAGACAACTCTGCTCCGGAATTTTCCTTTGCCATGATAAACACAATAATTTCAGTTGCACTGAAAACACCATAGAGAAACAACAAAATATTTAAAGAAATATAAGATAGTCCTGGGTAGTATAGAACCATACAGATACAAATGAAGGCCATTATCGCCCCAATCACCAAAGGCAAAACCCTCCGCCCAGTGCTATCAGATAAAAAACCAGCAATTGGAGCCCCAACAGCCCAGCCTAAGAACATAGCTGAAATCGTCCTAGCAGCCTCAGCTTTAGTTAGGTGATGAGCTTGCTCTAAATAAGTTTTACCCCATAATTCACCAAAAACAGAAAGTGAAGTATACAAACAAGCTCCTACGAACCCGATTAACCACACCTGGGGAGATGACAGGACATGCCAAACATTATAAAAAAATTCGGGTAATGGATGACTGTGAGGCGAATAACCCTCTGGCCCATCCCTAACAACAAAGAAAATAATAATGCTAAGCACTGCGCCTATGGTAACCATCATCGTTAACACATGGTGCCAACCCATAGTGATCGCCATCTCAGTGATTTTTACTTCCCCATACACGAGACCTAGCATACCCAAAGTGGTTATTAACCCCGCTACGAGAGAAAAATAGCGGCGAGGCAGCCAATGTAAAGCAAGTGATAAAACACCCACGAATGCAAATGAGGAGCCAAAACCAACTAAAAATCGCCCGCTACCAGCTATGAAGATCGAGGAAGTATCCGTAAACATCCATGAACCAATGGTGCAGCAAAGACAAGCGAAGGTCAGCAACCGCCTTGGGCCAAATCGATCCATTAGCATACCGACTGGAAGCTGCATCGGCGAATAGGCGAAGTAGTAGAAAGCTGACAACTGGCCAAACGTTGTTGCCGAAATATGGCCAAATGCAGCGCTTAATTCGCTTTGCAAAGCACCTGGGATAATTCTTAATACGAATTCATAACAGTAAAAGAAAGCACCCACTGCACAGACTATGCTACCGAATAGCGCTTGTCTTTTACTGATTCCAATTGTTTTAGTTATCTGCATTAGCATAAGTTTCCTTCAGAAAGAAGGTCAAAATGGCAGCAATTATGATACCTATCGGGATAATTGACAAAGCAAATTGATAATCATCCGCTGTATACAATTGCTGTAGCTTATCTACAGAAACAGCCTGTAGAGGTACAGTCATGTGAGTCGACAAACTTAAATCAAGCAGCTTACCCACTAATGGCTGTAAAAACATAGCACCTAACATCACAATCATGTTTGTCATGGCCATTGCCGTGCCCGCAGCCTCATTAGGGCTAAGCTCACGACCAACAGCAAAGACGATACATTGGGCGCTGTATAGGATACCTAAAAGAAACATCAGTGCATCAATATGAGTTCCTTTCAAACCTGGCAAATAAAGCACCACCATCATTACTATTCCTGCACCTGTTGCACCAAACAGCATAGGAAGCTTACGGCGCTTTAATCGGTCAGAGATATAGCCCATCAAAGGAGCACCAACCGTAAAGCCTAGGAACAATAAAGAATTCGCAAAGTCAGCCTCTGGCTGTGAAAGATTATGGGCATGCTTTAAATAAGGAATACCCCATAACTCAGCAAATACGGTAGTTGGCAAATAAACCAAGCAGCCGAACAGGCCGTTGATCCAAATTTGTCTATTGCGGGTAATGATGCCTAAATCAATCATACTCTTCTTGAAATTAGCAACTGTTCCGCTGCGGCGTTGATGGCTTTTCTTATCATGTATGCCGAACCATAATATAACCGTTAACACAATTCCGGCGTAAGCAGTTAAGTTCACTGTCTCCCGCCAGCCAATGTTCATTACCATACTGCCTAACAAATTATCGCCGATCATTGCTCCAATAGTTCCTAAAGCCGCAGCCAGCCCCGAAACCATAGCGAGTTTATTTTCAGGCAACCAAATTGTTGCAAGCTTTAAAACCCCTACAAAGGCAAAAGCAGAGCCAAAGCCGACTAAAAACCGCCCCGTAGCAGCGATCCAAAAAACTGTTGTCCCAGCAAAAATGAAAGTTCCGATTACACAAATAATACAAGCAATTGTTATTAACAGTCTTGGCCCATAACGATCTAATAAAACACCAACAGGAATCTGCATAGGGACATATGCATAGTAGTAAAACGCTGATAACACACCAAAGCCTGTTGCAGATAAATTAAAATGATCGCGAAGGGCATGTTCCATAACGCTGGGCGATATGCGCAGAAAATATTCATAACTGTAATACACTGCTCCGAGTCCGCAAATCAGCCAAGCCATTAACAGGTATTTTCTATTCGTACTCGTATACAAAACACACTCCTCACTATCATTTAAGTATGGGAATTAACGTAAGCGTTTACGCCCTATTCACCGAACGCCGTATTTGGCGCATTGCGCGAAAATAACACGTTGCAAGTCAACATGCTGGTGCATGCTGGTTTGCTCGGCACCATTTTCGCGCAAGATGAGCTTAAATCCAACCGTTTCCCAAGATTCAAGCGCTTCCCTGAACGGTGACGAATTAATTAAGGATGATCAGTAACCAGCTCTACTGACACCACTTGCTCTTGCTGCCTTCGCTACAGCAAGCGCTACCCGATCTTTTAATCGGGGATCAATGGGTTTGGGAATAAAATAATCCGGACCAAACTCCCAATTGTTCATGCCTGGGTAATTGTCTTTCACTACTTGTGGAACTGGCTCAAGCACCAGCTGGCGAATAGCTTCAACTGCAGCAATTTGCATTGATTGATTAATACAAGTTGCACGTACATCAAGTGCTCCGCGAAATATATAGGGAAAGCAAAGAACGTTATTTACCTGATTAGGGTAATCACTTCGTCCAGTTGCAATGATTAGATCATCACGAACACGGCGGGCAACCTCAGGTCTTATTTCCGGATCGGGATTAGATAAAGCGAAAATGATGGGTCTAGGTGCCATCAATTGCAAAAGGTCAGCGTTTAGTAAATCGGGTTTTGCCACCCCAATGAAGACATCAGCATCCACTAGCGCATCTGCAAGCGTACGCTTATTTGTGGTTCGGGCAAATGCGAATTTATAGGCGTTTAAATCTTCTCGACCAGTATGGATAACCCCCTTTGTGTCCAGCAACAGCATTTTCTCTTTATCTGCTCCAAGCGCAACTAACAAGCGCATGGAAGCAATTCCTGCAGCTCCGGCGCCGATACAAACAATGTTGACGTCTGAGAGTCTTTTATCCTGTAAATCAAGCGCATTTAACAAGCCGGCAGCAACAACAATTGCTGTACCATGTTGATCGTCATGGAAGACAGGGATATTAAGCTGTTCAATCAAGGCCTGTTCTATCTCAAAACATTCTGGCGCTTTAATGTCTTCTAAATTAATACCACCGAAAGTAGGTGCAATTCGCTTGGCAGTGGCCACAAAAGCTTGGGGATCGTCAGCATCAATCTCGATATCAAAAACGTCAATGTCAGCAAACCGCTTGAATAATACCGCCTTTCCTTCCATTACTGGTTTACTTGCTAAAGGCCCAACATCTCCTAAACCAAGAACTGCTGTCCCGTTGGTCATCACCGCAACTAGATTGGCTTTAGCTGTGTATCGGAAAACATCATCCGGGTTTTCAGCAATAGCGAGCACTGGCTCAGCAACGCCTGGAGTATAAGCAAGGGATAAATCGTCTTGCGAATTTGTTGGTTTAGTTATTTGCACTGCAAGTTTTCCAGGAGCTGGAAACTCGTGATAGTACAGTGCACGTTGCTTTAATACATCTTTGTCCAAAGTGCTTACTCTCTTTTCAAACAACCCGGCGAAAAATCATATAGAAAAATGCCAGAGATGAACAGCCATTTTTAAAAAAATAGGCGCATGTTTATTGCGCCCACTGCTATTTCTTTACCTAAAAAGGTCAATTTTTATATTTCAGTCCGGCTCTGCCTAACAAGAGCAAAACTTAAAGGAGGGGTTTAAGCCATATTCGGCAGAAAAATAAGAACTAAGTGACGAATTAGGTCCTATTGATGATAATTCTTATTCGCCGCGTTTTTTATAACGGTCACGGAATCTTTGGACGCGGCCACCCGTATCGACTAGTTTTTGTTTTCCAGTATAGAAAGGATGACACTGGGAGCAAACTTCGATATTGAGATCTCTACCAAGGGTTGATCCTGTTTCGAAGGAATGACCACAACTGCAAGTAACATTGATTGTCTTGTATTCTGGATGTATTGAAGCTTTCATACCATTCTCTCTTTCAAAGCGAGTATCGCCACCTGATCCTGCGCCAGGCACCATACTCATTACTAAATGACGCGCCACATTAACAGAAAACGAATTATAGATCAATTTTTTCAGTTTGGCAGGAACAATTCACTCATTTCCAACCAGCATACTTGCATTTGACACAAAGTAGCTAATTTTTTAACTGCGGCAATACCTCAAGGTCTAATTCAACCCAAGCTGGTGCATGATCAGAAGGCCGCTCCCACTTTCTTGGAGCCTTATCAATCTGGGATTGATTACATAAATTAATTAAGTCCTTATTCAGGAGTACATGGTCAATCCGTAATCCCATATTGCGTCTAAATGCACCAGCGCGATAGTCCCACCAGCTAAATGTTTTTTCTTCCTGGAGAAAATGGCGAAAACTATCAACCAATCCCAGGGCGAGTAAATCATTAAATGCTTTGCGCTCAGCTGGGCTTACGAAAATACAATTTTGCCAAATCCCTGGATCGTGAACATCCCTATCGTCTGGGGCTATATTAAAATCACCAACTACAGCAACCTTTGGATGTAAACTAAGCTGCTGTTGGATATAAGCTGAAACTTTTTCTAACCACTTTAATTTATAATAATATTTTTCAGAATTTAATTCCGAGCCATTAGGTACATAGAGATTAATGAGTCGGATTCCTGCAGTTGTCGCTGCTAAAATTCGGCGTTGAGGATCTTCTAAATCAGGAATATCTGTTACCACATCCCTTATCGGATAACGACTAATTATCGCAACCCCATTATAAGTTTTTTGTCCAGCATAAGCAAAGTGGTAACCCTGCTCAACAAAAGCTTCTTCGGGAAAATTATCATCAACAATCTTTGTTTCTTGCAGGGCAAGAATATCAATTGCAGATGATTCCAACCAGGTTAAAACATGTTCGAGGCGTATTTTTAATGAGTTTACATTCCAACTAGCAAGTTTAAGCACACCAATCCCCCTCATACTCAATTATTAATGGGGCATGATCAGACCAACGGCCCTCTGTCGCAATGCTTACTTTCTTAACACTATCAATTAAGCCTGGGGTAATCACTTGATAATCAATTCGCCATCCGATATTTTTGTCTCGTGCGCTCGGGCTACGATACGTCCACCAAGTATATTGCCCTTCTTCTTGGTTAAGTAGACGAAAGGCATCGAAAAAGCCCATAGGACCGAAAAGTTTATCCATCCACGCACGTTCCTCAGGTAAAAACCCTGAATTCTTTTGGTTGCTTCGCCAATTTTTTAAATCAATTTGTTTATGAGCAATATTATAGTCACCGCAAAGGATTAACTCGCGCCCCTCATTCTTTAAACTTAGTAGATGCTTCTCAAAGCGCTCCAGAAAATCAAACTTTACCTGTTGTCTCACCTCTCCACTGGTGCCAGAAGGGAGATAAACGGAGACCACGCTTAATTTAGGGTAATCGAATTGCAAATATCGACCCTCATTATCACAAGAATCGAACCCTAATCCTTTGATAACCTTTTTTGGTGGTTGACGAGCATAAATTGCTACTCCGCTATACCCCTTCTTCTGTGCATGATAGTATTCGCAAAAATATCCTGCAGGATAAAAGACTTCGTTTAGGGTTAACTGCGAATCCTGAACTTTTGTTTCCTGAAGACAGACAAAATCTGCATTTTGCTCCTTTAGCCAATCATAAAAGCCATTACGCGAAGCGGAGCGTACGCCATTGGCATTAAAACTAATTATTTTCACAACATTTCTCATTATAAAATTCTGACCTTATCCTACTCTTAGGTAATGCTTAGGAAAATTACTAAAGATGAAAAGCTGGTTGGCCTTCTGAGAATAACTCTAAGACTTTCCTTTGGCTAGAGAAACAGCGATATCTCCTAATCGTTTTCCTAAATATTTCGCCAAAGCGATTTCGTCCATACTTAATGGATTATCATTTGCAGCACCGTCTACATGCGTGACACCGTATGGTGTTCCTCCGCTGATTGTGCTGGTTAACAATGGCTCAGTGTAAGGCAATCCGAGAATAAGCATGCCATGATGAAGTAAGGGCAACATCATACTAACCAATGTGGTTTCTTGTCCTCCATGCATTGATGAGGAAGAAGAAAAAACACAAGCAGGTTTATTGACTAAATCACCAGCCAACCACAATGGTGTGGTGTTATCTAAAAAATATTTCAGCGGAGAAGCCATATTGCCAAAGCGGGTTGGACTTCCTAACGCAAGACCATAACAATAACGCAAATCGTCTAAAGTGGCATAGGGAGCACCACTTTCTGGAATAGGCTTATCCACTGCTTCGCAAGTTGCTGACACCGGAGGAACTGTTCTTATCCTTGCTTCTATACCAGTAACAGATTCCACTCCGCGAGCAATATATTGAGCCAATTGTGCGGTCTTTCCACTTCTAGAATAATACAAAACTAAAACATAAGGTTTATCGATCATTGATTAACTCCAGGACTCTTTCTGGCGGACGCGCAATAAGCATTTGTTCACCGGAAACAACAATGGGCCTCTGTAAAAGTTGAGGATGTTTGATAATTGCTTCTAATAGGGTTTCATCATCCGCATCAGTTAATTGCAACTCCTTATAGACTGCCTCATTATGACGGACTATTGCATTAATCCCCAAGCGCTTAGCAAAATTGTGTACACACTCAAGGGAGAGAGGTTGGCGCAAATAATCAATAATTTCTACCGACGCCCCCTTCTCTTGTAATAATTGCAAGCACGCCCGGGATTTTGAGCAGCGGGGATTATGATAAATGGTTACCATGGCTGTTATTCCTAATCGAATTCGAAAAAGTTAAGTATAACTAAAAGTTTACTCTTGCACACAGGTCTTAGGCTGCCTATGCTTTCTATAAACAGTGAAAACACTATGAATAATCCAAATGTAGGTAATCACATCTTCATGAATTTGAAAGAAAAGATAATTTATAAGTTTTATGAGGGAGCGCGCTTTATTCGCTTTGTTGCAGTACATTTTATTAATGATGACTGCACGTACCGTGCGTCTGCACTTGCGTTTACAAGCTTACTCGCTGTCATTCCGCTTATGACTGTTGGATTAGCAATTCTCTCCTCTTACCCTGTTTTTCAAAATTTATCAGGGCCTGTGCAAGATTTTATTTTTGAAAATTTTGTTCCAGCTACCGGTAAAGCAGTCCAAAATTATTTGCGTCAATTTGCTTCACAAGTTTCCAACCTTTCCGTTTGGGGGGTTGCAATTTTATTCTTTACCGCACTGCTTGTTATGGTGACCATTGAACGAGCCATGAACCGAATTTGGCGAGCCCCTTCTTCACGACATGGCGTTTCGGCTTTTTTGCTCTATTGGGCTATCCTTTCGTTAGGACCAGTATTTCTTGGTTTAAGTTTAGCTGCCAGTTCTTATTTGTTCTCGATGCCATTCATCAAAGATTACCCATCACCCTCTCTTTTACTAAGCCTTACTCCCTTTATTTTATCACTGGTGGGTTTCACCTTTTTATATGTTGTCGTGCCGAATTGCCCGGTGAAAATTTCCCACGGCTTATGGGGGGGGCTGATTGCCGCAATACTTTTTGAAACAGCAAAACAAGCGTTTGCTTATTATTTAACTCAATACAACAGTTACCGCTTACTCTACGGAGCATTCGCTACTATTCCCATTTTCTTTGTTTGGGTCTACTGGCTTTGGGTTATAACGCTTTTAGGCGCTGAAATAAGCTACGCGTTCTCAGTACATCACCAGCGCCGTGTAGGCAAGCCTCTCGATGGTTTTTCCCATGCATTACTCTGGCTACAAAAGCTTTGGCAAAGCCAAAAGGAAGGGAATGGACTTAGCTTGGATGCTCTCATCAGCTCGACAACGCATCCATTCGCCATCGATATCAATGATATGATTAATACACTGAGGCGCTTAGGTTATATTCACTCCACCAGTGATGGCTTATTCATGTTAAGTAAAGATTTAAGGGAAGTAACTCTGTACTCGTTAAGTCAACATTTACCCTATCATCTCCCTACCCACAGCGATTTAGAACAACTGAATTGTCCACCACTGGATCATTGGCGATCTGTCTTTATAAGGAATGATAGGGAATTGAGGAAAACCCTATCCATTGACTTACATGAGTTATTTAGTCAAGACAACTCTGGTATCGAAAAATGAGGTCGGGACAATCCACTAGATTGCTGGGTGCAAACCGCTAATGCCTGCGATAAATTAGAGAAAACATTCTCTTCTCCAACTAACCGAATAATACCCGCCTTCTCTAACTTAGCCTTCACACGTGCATTTGCTCCAGCCAACATGACTCGCACCTGATGTTTGTGTCGCTTAATGATAAACTCTTCTAAAGCTTGTAACCCTGTGACATCGATAAACGGAACCCAACCTAACTTTATAATCAACATGTTTGGTTCAGCAGGGGTATTTGCAAGGGCTTGCTCAAAATTTTCAACAGCCCCAAAGAAAAAAGGCCCTTCCATTTTGAAAACCTGAACATTAGCTGGAACAGCATCTATTCCTAATGTTCTAAATTCATGATGCAACTCTTGATGATCAACCTGGAGCACTTCAACACTGGAAGCCATCCGCCGCAGAAAAAGCAGAGTTGCCAAAATAACACCTACATTTACTGCAACAACCAAATCAACAAATACAGTCAAACCAAATGTGATCAGTAAGACGAGTACATCTGCGCGCGGGGCACATTTGAGCATCTTCACGAAATGGCGGGCTTCGCTCATATTCCAGGCCACAACAAATAATATCGCAGCGAGAGCGGCCAACGGCACATAGACTGCTAAGGGCGCTAGGAAGATAATGATGACCAACAAAGTCAACGCATGTATTATTCCTGCAAGGGGACTAGTTCCTCCATTGCGAATGTTGGTGGCAGTGCGTGCAATAGCGCCAGTGGCAGCAAATCCCCCGAACAAAGGTGCCGCAATATTGGCAAGACCTTGACCAATTAATTCTTGATTGGAATTATGTTCTGTACCTGCCATACCATCGGCAACTACTGCTGAAAGCAAAGATTCGATTGCTCCAAGCATTGCAACAGCAAAGGCGGGGCCAATTAATTCAGTAATACGAGTGAAACTGAGTTCGGGCAATTGGAATGAGGGCAAACCTTGCGGGATACCACCAAAAGTACTCCCAATAGTTGCTACTCCATCAAACTGAAAATAAGCTTCCAAGCCTGTTGCCACGACTAAAGCCACTAAAGGTCCAGGTACACGTTTCATCCCTGGCAATCTGTGAGAAAAAACAACTAACAACAATGACAAGGCAGCTAGCGCTGTGGTGGTAGGGTTCCACTGCGGAAATACCTGTAATAAAGACCATAGCTTTTGATGAAAGTGCTCTCCTGATACTGCCGGTAACCCGAAGAAATCTTTCCATTGGCCGACCCAAATAATGATTGCAATACCCGATGTAAAACCAATGATTACCGGTGCAGGGATAAATTTAATGACCGCACCAAATCGAGCAAGCCCCAATAGAAATAGAATCACGCCAGCCATTAATGTCGCAATTTGTAATCCATCTACTCCATATTTGGCTGTGATGCCGGCAAGTAGAACAATAAAAGCCCCTGTTGGACCCGCAATCTGCAGCCGACTGCCCCCAAAAACAGACACTAAAAAACCGGCCACGATTGCTGTATAAATACCTTGCTCAGGCTTAGCTCCAGAAGCGATAGCAAATGCCATGGCTAGGGGTAGAGCCACGACCCCGACGATAACGCCAGAAACAATATTAGGTAACCAATTTTGCCGTTTTAATAGACCGACTCGATAAGCTTCAAGCAAAGCTATCATGTTTTCACCGCTTCTTAATTATTATAAGAACCCCTATTATATCCGGATAACTCCCAATAAATACACAATAACCAATAATTTTAGTCATAGTGTCTAAACTACCGTACTAGAACTGAGGTTATTTCGTGTAGACCTTAGCCTCTGGGATTCGTAATGTTAGGCCCACCAAGACCAAATTCGCATTGGGCTTATAATGTCCTTTTACACTCTCATTAGATACCGGCTCCACATTACTCCAGGTTGCATTTTGGTATTGGGTATACTGATAAGTAATTGAGAGTTCTGTATTCTCAGTGAAGCTTACCGCAGCTCCTATTTTTACTCCGCCTCCTGCTAGCCACTTATGGAAATTTCCTGTCACCCCCACATTCCCTGCGGTATTATTTGTTTTAGTAGCAAACCGATTATAGGAAACTCCAGGACCGATAAAGAAGCGAAGATTAGGATTATATTGATACCCGGGAAGTAGAAAAATCGCAAAACCATTTTCTAATTTTTCTTTAGCCCCAACCCCTTCAGATAGGAACCAATTATTGATTCTATATTGAGCTCTTCCGGTAAAAAAATCGATATCTCCTTCAATCGCTGCAGTCATTCTATCTGTAAAATGGACATCATACCCGGCAAGTAATTGGCCATGAAAACCCATATATCCACTGCGATAAGTTGCAAATGCAGGCGTTACGCTTTCCAAAGGATACAGCAACTTTTTTTTTGTATTGACTAAATTTACCCCAAGGTTAAGTCCACCATACAGAGAGGCATTTGCTGCGCACGATAATAGACAAAGAACTGACAGTAAAAGGCGTTTATTCATATCTGACCTCATTTATAAAATACCTGGAATGACAATTAGATTCGATGTTTGGGTAAGGTTTCCACGAGTTACGGTAATAGAAACAACCACCGGCTGAGGTATAGTTATATTTGAAACAATAAAGCGCCCCAATGCCCTATCCAAAGTTACAATTGCACCCGGGAAACCATTCACGGTATAGGTATCGTTAAACACAGCATTATCTAATCCTGCGTAATAGATAAATGCCGTAGTAGGATTTAACCGATTCCGTTCTGCCCTAAATAACACTGGTGCTGTTGGCGCTGTTGCCATTATCGTGAAATTATTTGCAGAAGTTGTAAAAAACGTACCACTTGCAACTTTTAAAGACGCGCCATTTGCAGCTCTAATCATGAGTCGAGCAGCCCCAGCATTAATATTGGGAACGGTAACAACGGCAGACCCGACATTAGGGACATGGGCAAGCAATACTTGAGGATAAGATAACCCACCATCCATTGATAAGAGAATATCAACAAAACCTGCACCTACCGGAGGCAGATTTGTACGAGCCACATTCCAAGTCACAGGCAATTGAGCCCCTCCTAACCACACAATACTTGGCGCTGTAGGATAAGTTAATGAAAAGGGGCCGGATGATGCGTCAGTGGTTAAAAAAGTATCAGTGTAGGTATTACAAGACCCCCCTGGGATATTTGCGCGTACGGTTGTTCTAAAATGCAGTGTTCGACTCACGGAGGGTAACACTTCCCAAGTAAATGGCCCATTATTCGCAAGCGCCGATAAACTTGGAAAGAATCGTGTGGAGGATTGAGAGGGAACAACACTTCTAAAATTAGGACCACCAAACGAATAACTCACAGGCGGTTGCTGTGAGATTTCATTATCCATCTGTTCCCATGTATAAGTGAGTATATTATTACCCCCATTATTTGTTGCAAAAGTAGTCAACGCAAAAGGGGTATTTGCCGGTATGACAGCAAATCCAGTTGTTCCAAGAATGGTTGGGGCAGAAGGGATAAGCGACTTCTCCGCGCAAACACCCCCTTCCTCCGATACAAAAAGTCCCATCTCCTGCAAACTAATCCCATGGAAGTAAGAATTAGAGTTAGGCTGAACATTTGGAGGGCAAATGCCTGCATAGCTCATAATAGTACTGCCGCTTCCCGGTTCAACAGCAGTTGGAGGATTCCTTTCACAGTTATTGTTTTGAGTGTGATTAGCATTGAACTGATGGCCCATTTCATGGGAAACAAAATCAACATCAAAGGGATCACCAATTGGACTATCGCTTCCTGTTACGCCTTGTGCTTTTTTTTCATCGTCACAAACACAACCAAGTGTAGCAAGACCACTACCTGCAGCATCAACGACATGGCCTATATCGTAATTATTTGTGCCAATCACCGCATCAATGTTGGATTGATTTTCTCCCAACATTAAACGGGGGTTTCCGCTTGTGTAAGGTTCAGTGTTGGGATCGGTATAGATGATTGCATCATCATTGGGGATTAACTCCATCGTTATTGCCATATCGGTTTCATAGATCCCATTTACGCGATTCATAGTCGTCACTATCGCTGCAAGAGCCAGTGGAACAGTTCCGCCATGAAACTGAGTGTACTCAGCTGTGGCTGCCATAGCTAGACGGTATTTTTTAAGCTCGCAAGCATTAAAATTAGCAAAATGCTTAAACTGGTAAAGTTTTTTAATTGGTTTGCCTTGGCTCGTAACTTCACATTTTATTTTTTGTGTACTGATAAAATTCCTTTGCTTATAGACGAGATAATATTGCGCATTATCTTTTTCTAAAGGATCAATAAACACAGTATCTTTCCCAGGATTCAAAATCATGGCGTGGAATCCTTGTGGAGTGATATCGAATTTCACAAATTCATTTGATTTACCTGTACCATACCCATCATAAGTTCGAATTTCCGGGTATTTTTCTGCTAGAGTTGGATGCATCGTGCTGTTCTCAACGACACGAAATTGATGCAGGGTTCCGTCTGGCAATGGAAGCTCAATGAAAACGGGGGTACCGGCTCTTAAACCCGCACGATGAGGCACATTCTCCAATGCTTGAGAAAGTCGATTGATATTAATCTCGACAGTACGATAATGCTTCGCTTGAATTAGGCGCTTTCCTCCTGATGGAACTGATTCACGCTTAACATCTTTAATAATATTGCTAATGACTTTGTAGTTTTGAGCAGCAGCCAAAGAGGAAAAAGCTAATATAAAGACAACAATAAACATCCTTATCATATTTTCTGTTGTTCCCTCAAAAAACGAAGCCGTCACTTTAACAAGTTCATTGAGTATTTGGCAATATCAAAACTAACTAAGCAGAAACAAATCTATTCAATTTGTTAAGCTCAGTGATTACGTAATATTTGCTTAACCTTCGATTGATATAATTTGTTCATATTGCAATCTATTCGGATTTATTATGATCACACTTGAAGAGCAACTTCAGCATTTGGCCCGCCTACAAGCCCTAATGGATAAAAGCTCAGAAACTAATCGAGCTATTCTAGTTGCTGATGAAGCAGAAAAAATCGAACAACAGTTGTCTTCTTTTAGCCGCTATCCTGAAATAGAGCTACGCTGGCTAAATTTCCATCTTAAAAATCTTGAGGTAGACGACTCTGGAAAAGCTGCATACGAGGAAAGAGAAGCAAAAATTGAACATGAAGGCTATGCTCTTTTTGCTCTTCGATGCGAGGATTGTATAAAGAAGTTTGTGGATGAACATAAGCAACAAATTAAAGAAAAAGCTGAATTAAACAAGTTAATTAAAGATCAACAACAATCTATTTTTAGCCAATGCCTAACCAAAGCAACTCAAAATTACCTTCATAGGTATAAGAGCAATCCTGGCAAGCCCTTTTCTACACAAGATATCTTATCTCAGGCAATGGCCATCTATCAGCAAAAAATGTATAAAGAAGCACTGATAGAATTTGAGGTGATAAGCTTTATTCAATGTTATGCCCGCTTTAAAGGTTTCCCAGGCCAATACATTAGTGAACAACAAGAGATAGAAGATATTTTAAATATGCATGAGGCATTTCTTGGAAACGGGTATGTTCTAACAACAAAAAAACAGAAAATACCTTATGATCTCACTCAATTTAGAACGAGAAAATTTGCTAATTTTTATGATTCACTTGGTGAGCTGGATGAGTTAACACCAGAGATTTTTAAAAATAAAGCATCCGAATTTATACAAGCAAATAGCAGTTTCAAAAGCAATGATACAATTACCAGCATCATGTATTTTCATTTCAAAGGTGAATTCGGTTTATTTACCACCCATATGGCTCCTGTATTTGCCGCAACAAACCAATTTGCTGAATTGTCTTTGCCGGCAATTTCAACTGTTCCTACCACAGATAAGAAGATTATCCGCTTGAGGCAAATTGTAGAAGAATATCAGCGAGACCTAACCAATCTTGAAGAAGAAGAAAGAACAACTTACCCTGATAGAAAACCTGAGGCTATTATAAAACGAAGAGATGCCTTAGAGACAATTGTTGCCTTTGCCAATCAACACGAAAAGCTTTCACCATTAATGATCTCCGTCATAAGAAATGCAGTCGATGAAATTGAAAGAAACGAGCCAACATGGTTCGAAAAATCACGATGTGAGCAAATATTGGATATATGTACTTTGGGTTTTTCTCTATTCTTAAGGTGGTGCTTTACCTCCCAGCAGAATTCAGCGAGAGAGCGGTTGCATCAAGTAGCTAAAGGTGAAATACCCGAAGATGAAAATCCAGAGGATGGCAGCCCAGACAAGAAGGATGCCCCGGGTAATTGAGCCTAGGGTTGCTCTGTTAAGTTCTCCTTACCTCCGAATAACCAAATAAATTAGGCTCAGAAGAATAAGTGCAATGAAGCTTCGTATATAGGGAGCTGTTGTTTTATCTTTATAAAGTACGGTGAAGTAAGCTATTGGATGACGATAGAGAATACTACGGATAATTTTTTTACTCGCATGAACAGCTTTCCCTTCCAATGGGTATTCATGTATTCGCACGCTGGGCCCATCGTTTGCTTCGATGATTACGCCATGTGATTTTTCAATCGGTATATTAATATCGACGCATTGCACATCAAACCCAACCAATTTTAGGCCTAACTCTGCAGCCGCGCGTATAAATAGCTTCCTATTCTCCTTACATATATTTTTGTCTATTGACTTATAAGTACCACCCCGTGTTGCATTACAAGTGTAACACAAGCTAACACACTCCTCTTTTTTCGGAATGTAGTTTAGATCGAGGCCAAGCTCGGCGAGCTTAATTTGGCATTCTTCATCGATGCCGATTGGACCTAGTGTATTGCTTATTTTAGGACGTTGAATATTAGCTAAATCAATAAGCTCTTGCAGAGTATGTACACCATCACCCATCACATGCGCCGGATACCGTTGAATGACACCGAGGATACGCCCGTTGAAGACCAAAACTCGATAAGAATTCAGATTACCATGGAATTCTTCAATCGATATGAATTCATAATCAGCAATATTATCATCGATGTATTTTTTTAATTGCGCTAGTGTTTGGATGTTACATAATACATCTTGGCCTAATTTACCTGCTTGGGGCTTAGCAACCAAGGGGAAATTTAACTGGGCTATTTTTTCTTCGAGCAATCCGTCTTGGTATTCCGAAATGTGAATAAAGGTGGCTTTAGGGACAGGGAATCCGCCTTTTTCAAGCAACTTATTCATCGTGTACTTATTTCTAGATACATGGATACAACTGCAATCGTTTAGTGGCGTTCCGCTACCACAAAAGTAATAATTTTGCTTTCCAAGTTTTATCCTAAACCCTTCGATTTGAGCTATTCCTTCTACCGGTATATGGAATTTTTTGGCGCTTTCGTAATAGCATCGTGCATTTTTATTCATTTGATCGTTATTCAAGAAAAAACTCCCCATGCGTTCTGGAAAGATATAGATATTCTAAATAAATTTTTGCGTATAATTTGCTGATATCGAAAATTGTCACTGCGTACTAGGGTTTTCTCGCAATAATAGCCACTCCTTCTCGGCCATCATATTGGGCTTTTTCAGGTAAATCTTTGCGCGCGTACAATTCAGCTTTTTCAACTATAAAACCAACGCGCTCGACTTCTCTGGATAAAATTTTATCATCTAAAAAATGGAGTCTATCTGGAACATAACGATTAATGGGTTCTTCGACAAGCGTTTTTAGGTTAGTAAAATAACCTGGCCATTGCTCATTATCTTTAATTCTTTGTTCGTAGATTGGAATAATTGATTTGTACAGCGCTCGATAAGGAGGTGAGGCGAGAATAAACAATTTCGCGCCTGATTTAAGCCAAAGAAATAATTTCTGAATCCCTTCCTGTAATGCAGGAGGTTCCAAATAACCAAGCATACGGGAGACGTAACAACCAGCGATACTTTCAGGAGCCAAATTTAACTCATAGGGAAATTCCCCGGGGAGTAAAGTTAGGCGCCCGCGGCAATCCTCTGGTGTACGGTTGTATAAAATTTGTAGATGGCGGGGTTCAATATCATTTGCAATGATTGTAGCCCCTGCTTTTAAAGCAGCGATTGTAACAAAACCATAAGCAGCGCCAAGCTCGAGTATCGGTGATTTTTGTTGTACCGCAAATTCAATAAATTGTTTAGCGTAATCGTCAAGATAACTTGATACTGGTCCCCTTTTGTTTAAAGTCATTACCAAATGTTCAGAGATTGGGTCAGGCATTTTTAAATCATTGTTTTTTGATTTATCCATAATAATTTTCTGCCCTCTTTTTAAGGGTTCTCATTAAAGACTTAAAGATCTTCCTTCCCTGGAATAAGAAGGCCTACAGAATCTTAATTCAATATAGCTAATCGCTAACAGGCTCTCGATGATTTTATAAAATATAACGTGCCCAATCCTCATCATCTGCCAATTTTCCTAAGTGAGTATCGACATAAGACGCATCCACATGTACTGTTTGACCCGCTTTATCTGTGGCTTCGAAAGAGATGACTTCTAACAAACGCTCCATCACAGTATAGAGACGGCGGGCACCAATATTTTCAGTACGCTCGTTCACTTTCCACGCAACTTCTGCAATGCGCCTAATACCTGTCTCAGCAAAGGTTAAATGTAAACCCTCAGTTGCCATTAACGCCGCGTATTGT
Organism: Legionella micdadei; assembly: GCF_000953635.1. Taxonomy (NCBI): domain Bacteria; kingdom Pseudomonadati; phylum Pseudomonadota; class Gammaproteobacteria; order Legionellales; family Legionellaceae; genus Legionella; species Legionella micdadei. Next base: position 389,483 of record NZ_LN614830.1, on the reverse strand, counting down.
TCAGTCAATGAAGCACTCGGTTCAGTTAGTATACGCACAAAATCTTCGACACTTAGTGCAGATAATTCAACACGAATCGGTAATCGCCCTTGCAACTCAGCAATCAAATCAGATGGTTTAGCAACATGGAATGCTCCCGAGGCGATAAATAGAATATGATCTGTCTTAATCATGCCGTATTTGGTTGAAACTGTAGTCCCTTCAACCAACGGTAAGAGATCCCGCTGTACACCCTCACGGGAAACGTCGCCACCACCCCCAGTCTCGGCGCGTTTAGCCACTTTATCCAACTCATCAATAAAAACTATCCCGTTTTGTTCAATGTTTTCAATAGCGCGAAGCTTAGTGTCTTCTTCATTAATTAACTTGGCAGCTTCTTCTTCACGTAGAATTTTCATCGCTTTAGCAACAGTTAATCGACGAGTCTTAGTCCGTCCGCTGCCAACTTGCTGAAACATTGCCTGCAACTGGCTAGTCATTTCTTCCATGCCAGGAGGTGCCATAATTTCTACACCCACTGCATTTGCAGCAACCTCAATTTCGATTTCATTATCATTTAGCGCTCCTTCCCGCAACTGCTTGCGGAAAACCTGGCGTGTCGAGCTTTCTTTCTCACTGGGCGTTAAGCTGCCTCTTGCTGGTGGCAATAAGGCATCTAAAACACGCTCTTCAGCAGCATCTTCAGCCAAATTGGCAACTTTCTTCATTGCGCGTTCACGCTCTTGCTTGACAGCAATATCAGCGAGATCACGGATTATTGAATCCACATCACGCCCGACGTAGCCTACCTCAGTAAACTTAGTGGCTTCCACTTTAACAAAGGGGGCTTGAGCGAGCTTTGCCAATCTTCTAGCGATCTCGGTTTTACCGACTCCTGTCGGCCCAATCATTAAAATATTTTTGGGCATAATTTCGTTGCGAAGTGCAGAATCTTTAATTTGCATTCGCCGCCAACGGTTACGCAAAGCAATAGCAACCGCACGTTTAGCATCGTCCTGACCAATAATGTGCTTATCCAATTCTTGCACGATCTCTCTTGGAGTCATCATTGTATTATTCACTGTCAGTATCCAATTCTTCGATAGTTAAATTATGGTTTGTATAAATACAGATGTCAGCAGCAATATTCAAACTTTTGCGCACAACATCATGGGCGGAGAGGTCAGTATTTTCCACTAAGGCGCGGGCTGCAGACTGAGCAAAAGGACCTCCAGAACCAATGGCAATTAATCCTTCCTCAGGCTCAATTACATCGCCATTTCCCGTAATAATAAGCGAAGCTTTACGATCGGCCACTGCTAAAAGTGCTTCTAAGCGCCGTAAGATTTTATCCGTGCGCCAATCTTTGGCTAATTCCACCGCTGCACGCACTAAATGGCCTTGGTGCATTTCTAGCTTCTTTTCAAATCGTTCAAATAATGTGAACGCATCCGCTGTGCCCCCAGCAAAACCAGCAATGACATTGTCTTTATACAGGCGTCTAACTTTGCGCGCATTACTTTTCATCACTGTGTTACCCATGCTGACTTGTCCGTCACCACCGATAACCACCTTATTCCCCCGTCTTACAGACAAGATAGTTGTACCTCGATATTGTTCCAAAGTGCATCCCCATTACAGATTGAGATTCTTAGATGGGGGTAAGAAAAAAAAAATCAATGGATGGGCAAAATTATTTTAGCAGGGCGCTCAAGCTCTGGAGCAAGTGTAGCCTCAACCTGCAGTACCTGAAGGAGTTATCCAATTTATGAAACAGGTTGGCATTTATTACAAATTCCTCTTAACTCAATAGCTCCCTGCCCAAGATGAAATTGATTCTCCTGTGATATTTTCTGCACTAAATCATGCATGGTTTGATCATATAATTCATTAACCTGATGACAATCATTGCAAACCATCAGCACTTCGGAGGAATGATGCTTTTCAGGCTCGTGACAAAGTGTATAGGATTGGATAGACTCAATTTTATGGACCACTCCATAATCAACAAAATAATCGAGTACACGATAAACAGTTGGCGGTTTGGCATTTTGCTTAATTTGCAATAACCTATCTAAAATCTCATACGCTTTAAGCGGTTTTGCTGTACTCCATAAAATATATAAAACGCTTCTGCGCAAAGAAGTTAGCCTAAGATCGATAGCCAAACAATAATTCAAAAATAAGGTTGGATAGTTCATTTTTGATGCTGACTAAGTGTTATATTCACTCATAAATGCCACTCCATGCAATAAGGGAGTAATTTTTAGATATTCTGCCAAACTTTGGCCAATATCAGCGAAGCTATCACGGCGACCAATAAAACGGCTATTGATTTTAGGTCCAAAAACAAGAACGGGCACGTGCTCTCGAGTATGATCTGTTCCCGAAAAAGTGGGATCACAGCCGTGATCTGCAGTAATAACCACTATATCATCCGGTTGAAGAAGTTCAAATAATTCGGGGAGACGGCGGTCAAACTGTTCGAGTGCATGAGCATAACCAACAACATCACGACGATGTCCGTAAGAAGAATCAAAATCAACAAAATTAGTGAAAATTAAGCTTCCTTCAGGGGCGGTGTTCAACGCTTTTAATGTTGCATCAAACAAGGCATGGTTTCCGTCTGCCTTAATTGTTTGAGTAACCCCTTGATGAGCGAAGATATCCGCAATTTTACCTATCGCGATAACTTCACGGCCTGCTTCTTTTAGTAAATCTAATAAAGTCGGAGCAGGTGGTAGAGTAGCATAGTCTCGACGATTACCCGTGCGTTTAAAACTGCCTGGCTTACCAATAAAAGGTCTCGCTATAACCCGACCAATTTGGTACTCATCCACCAACTTGCGGGCAATCTCACAGATTTCATAGAGCCGGTTTAAACCAAAACTTTCTTCATGCGCAGCAATCTGGAACACACTGTCTGCCGAGGTATAAACAATAGGTTTTCCTGATTTAATATGTTCTTCACCCAGTTCCTCAATAATTGTTGTTCCAGAAGCATGCTTTTCGCCTAACACACCAGGTAAATTTGCTTGCTTAATGAACGTATCAATTAATTTTTTGGGAAAACAATTCGCTTGATCGGGGAAATATCCCCAATCAAAAGTTACAGGGACTCCCGCAAGTTCCCAATGGCCACTGGGAGTATCTTTACCTAAACTTTGCTCAACAGCATAACCATAATAACCACTCGGCTCTTCAATTGTAGATAAATCCACCAATCGAACGCCTGAGCTTGCAAGAGCAGTATGATATAATCCTAATCGGGTTAGGTTTGGAATGTTTAAAGGCCCCTCACGCAAGCCTTCTTTATTGGCTAATCCATCGCTGCAAGCTTGATGGATGTGAGCAAAGGTATCGGCGCCCTCGTCACCATAACGATATGCATCAAGACTAGCTCCAATCCCCATGGAATCCATCACTAAAATACAAACCCTTCCTAACATTCTTTCTTCATTCCTCTGCTTGTGCATGGCGGCAATAGGTCTCTCTTAAACCAAACAATACCAATAAAGCAACAATTAATCCGATAGGAAAAATTAAAGCGGCATACTGATAATCGCCTAAAGAATACACCGGCACACCACCTAACATTCTCATTTCGCCGTGCTGCATTAACAAGAAACTAAATAAAACTTGATAAACCACACAACCACCTTGAGTCAAAATCGATACGACGCTCACAGCAGATGCAGTCATCATTGGTGAACTGCTTTCTGCGACTAAAGCATAGCTAATCACTTGGGCTGCAGTAAAAAAACCTAAGAGAAAGAATAAAACCTTCATAACCGGTAAGGAAACAGGAACAAATAAGATTGACAACATTGTTAGTAAGGAAGCCAAAACTCCTACCTTCATAGGCAGAATGCGTAACCCTAGTTTATCTGAGCACCAACCAATAATTGGTCCACCGATGATTGCCCCCAAAAATAACATTGAATTGACTACTGCAGCATCTTCCTTTGACACTCCCATTTTCTGCATTAAATAGAGTGATCCCATCATCGCACCGTATACAGCGATCGCCATGTTCATTAGGCTTGTATAAAGTGCTGCTCGTAAAGTTTGAGGATTTAAATACGCTTTTTTGGCTGTAGCCAGCAAACTTATCCTTTTTACTGCGCTTTGATTTTTGCCCTGCGCCCGGTCAATGATGCCAAAATACATCACAACCAACATGATTGTCCCAAGCCAACCCACTTGCACTAAAGCTTCACGCCAACCGATTTGTGCAACTAATTTGGTTAAAGGATACTGCGCTATCATACCGCCTGTCATAGCTATTGTCACAATCACTCCAGTGACCAATGCCATGCGTTGGGGAGGGAACCACCGAGAAGCAAGGCGAATAGGGCCAAGAAAACAAAAAGCGCTGCCGATACCTGTCATAAAACGGCAGAATAAAGCTAAATAGAACGATTGTGCCTGTGCCAATATAAAAGTGCTTAACACACAGAGCAGCATGGCTATTAGAATTGTTTTTTTAGCAGAAAACCGATCAAGGACAAAGCCGGCAACAAAAAGAAAAATAACATTAGAGACATAATAAATGCTTGACAAATAAGCCATTTTGTCAGCCTGCACGTGAAAATCTTGCATAATATTATCGGCAATTGATGCAAACATATTGCCTTGGATAAACTCATAAAAGAAAAATAACGATGCACTAAAACAAACCAACCACGGCAATAAAAAATTCTCAACCTGTTCGCTCGTTTTATATTCTTCCACCATCCGCATAAAGGCCCCTCAGTACAAACGTTTGCAGTAAGTCTCACGTGTTAATAAAACCGCTAGCAATGCTGCTACAGCGGCCAAAGGAAAAATCCACATCGCATATTGAAAATCAGTTACCGTATAGTTTTGAGATATAACCCCTGCATGTTGCTGCATTAACAAACCGAAGAGCACCTGTCCTATACCTCCTCCTCCCATAATTAGTACGGAGGCCATGCCTGTGGCGGCTCCTGTATTGTCTGATGAATTACTTTCTGCAATTAACGGGTAACTTATTACTTGTGTACTAGTAAAAAATCCAAGAGCAAAGAAAAGGACACTTAACTGAGTTTGTGACAAATCAAGATCCATAAACAATGGAATGACAGTGGCTAAGGTAGCAATAGCGCCCAAGATCATTAAAGGCTTACGCCGCCCTTGAGCATCAGATAACCACCCCACTAAGGGACAACCAATAATGCTACCAATGAAAATCAAGCTTACAACATTGCTTGCGATCATTTCGGGAAGATGATGGACAACTTGCAAATAACTCGCCCCCCATAGTGCGCAAAGCACCATAATGGGCAAATTTAATAAAGAGGTATAAAAACCTGCAAGCCAGTTTTGTGGATTGGCAAGGGATTGCAAAAAACTTGCAAGTACAGCTGGTTGAGCGGAGCTTTCCTTTGTTAATGCATGACTTGGCTTATCCTGGACAACCCAATAAATCCAAATTAATAAAACAGTACCAACAGCACCATCAATAAGCAAAGATCTACGCCAACCATAATATTCATTAAGATGGGCAAACGGAGTATGTGCCATCATACCCCCCAGAAAAGCCATCGTTACGAGTAAACCAATTACTAAAGCCTGACGGCGAGGAGGAAACCACCGCGAAACCAAGACAACGCAAGAGAGAAAACAAAATGCATTACCAATACCCGAAAGAAAATGAAAAAAGCAAGCTAAAGCAAACGAGTTGGTCAGACCAAACCCTATTGTGCCAACAACACAAACAAACATCGCTGTAAGAATGACTTTTCGTGTTGAAAACCGATCAAGGATAATTCCTGCAGGCAAAAGGAACAGGATATCGGCCCATAAGTAAGTGCTCGACATCCAGCTTAGTTGTGCTGCGTCTAAATGAAAGTCCTCACGTAAGGGTTGATTAATTACATCAAAAATATTGAGTTGAAAAAATTCATAGAAGAAAAACAACCCAGCAGACAAACAAACTACCCATGCCATTAAATCACCTCGAGGCAAAATTGAGCTCGAATCCATCGCGAGAGAGTCTGACAAGATAGCTCCTTAGCACAGGGTTGTGAAAATTGCGGCGCATTGTATCAAAATTCACATTCAATTGGTATCTTAATTGAACAATTACTTCACATTTAATATCCTGAACTTTTTCACTATCAGATAGCATCAAAATGGGAACACTCACACTTTGTAACTGGACAAATTGTTTGAAAGTAAGTCAACAAATTGAAATATATTACCTCTTCCCCATAGAAATCACGTCAACACCTACACAAGCAGAAAACTCACTTAGCACTCGCTCGTCTTTTGATCTGAGTAGCTATAAAGTAATGCGCTATCCCAAATATCTGGTACACCTTTTAGCATGTATTCTGCTGAAAGATTTAAATAAAGCTTAGTCACTTTATCGAAAGGGTTTTTTTCCAATACTGATTTAAATTTAACGCATGCTTCAGCAAATTTCTTACCTTGAAATAATTCTATCCCGTGCTCAAAATCTTGTTTCATTGATAGCTTCATCTCGCTATTAGGATCAGTTGCCGCAACCATTACTTCAGAGATGGAGATATTTTGCTTTTTTCCTTTCAGATATACCCCGCCTAAAAAGCGCCTATTCTCAAGGACGAAATCTTTATCCTTTAATGTATTAATAAATTCTTCGCTGGCGACAATCCTCAGATCATATATCCCTGCAAGATCTTGTAAACGTGATGCAACATTTACGGCATCCGAAATAACAGTCCCCTGCATGCGATTTTCGACACCGACAATACCTAACATTAACATGCCAACGTGCAAACCAACTCCAGTAACCACCGGGTAATATTTCTCACTTTTGTGATCTTCGTTGAATTTAGCAACAGCCAATTGCATGTCTAAAGCAGCGTGTAAAGCATCATCAGCCGTTTGGAACAAGGCAATTACTGCATCACCTATATATTTATCAATAAAACCATTATTGCTTTGAATAGTTGGCTCAACATAGTTTAAGTATTCATTGATAAAGTTGTAATTCTCTTCCGGGCTAAAGCTTTCAGAAATGGTTGTAAAATTGCGAATGTCAACAAATAATATACTCATTTCGCGCTCAATATGGTCACCCAACTGAACCTCTGAAATTTCCTTTTTGGATAAGCACTGTAAAAATTGCTTTGGAACAAACTTTTCAAAAACTTCGGCTTGCTTTAAAGTGCATTCCAATAAGTTGTATTCCTGCAAGCCTTTAGCAACAGTCAATAAAAAATCACTTTCACTCCAAGGTTTTGTAATATATCGATATAAATTAGCCTTATTTATTGCTCTAATTGCTGATTCAAGCGACGCCTGACCCGTTAACAGAATTTTGATGATTTTTGGATGGGATTCTTGTACTTCCACTAAAAACTGATCCCCTGACATACCAGGCATTATTTGATCCGATATCACCATAATGACACTATAACCCTCAGCATTTAGCTGATTGATTAATTCAAGTGCTTCATCGGCACTTTCACAAAACTCGTATTCGTACTGATCGCCAAAATGGCGTTGCAGCTGACGATTGAGTGAATCAAGAATAATTTTTTCATCATCAACACAAATAATTACAGGTTTTTTAAAGGAAGTATTATTCATTTTTCATGCGTTCCTTTTATAGGCAAAATAATTCGAAATAAGGTTCCTGTTTCTTGTGTATCTACTTCTATTCTCCCGCTGTGCTTTGTCACTATTTCATTCGATATATATAAACCAAGTCCTGTTCCTTCCCCTTTTGGTTTTGTTGTGTAATAGGCTTCAAAAATTCGCGGTAATACATCAGCTTGTATACCAGGACCATTATCTTCAAATTCGACTTTGACGTGATTCTCATCAAATAATTTTAAACGGATAATAATCTGCCCTTTACCTTTCATCGCTTCAATTGCGTTATTAACCATATTTAACCACACTTGATTAAGCCGTTCAGCAACACACTCGATAGATGGGATTGGATCAAATTCTTTAATAATGGTAATACCGTGTTTAAGCCGATTGTTAAGAATAATTAAAGTAGTCGTGATATCTTCTTCTAAATTTGTCTTGACGAATTCGCCCTGATCAGAGCGTGAAAACAATTTGAGCGCCTTGACTAAGTGCAGAATTTTTTGAATGGCAATTTTAATATCCCGAGTATGAATTCGCGTCATACCTAACATAAACAATGAATCAAAAATAACAGGGCTTATCGATGATTTTAATAATGGGATAACTTTTTCAATCTGATCACTTTTAAATCCAATTGTTGCCAAGTTCTTACTTGTCATCCTCGCGTTTGCGATATCGTTTTCCATCAAGATTTTTTCTATCCCAGAGGCAATATTTCGAATTTCCATAGTACCGTATTCGTGTGGAATTTCGGGAATACTACTGCAAACCTCAAAATAATTTGTCCTTAAATCGACTTCAATTGAATCGACAATCTTGATTAATGTGTTTAATAGTTGGAGGTAATCGGTATTAATCTCCTCAATTGCGCTTGCAATAGCACCTGCCGGAGTGTTTATTTCATGACTTATTCCTGCAATCAATTGGCCAATTCCTGCCATTTTCTCTGATTGAACCAATTGCGCTTTTGAACGTTGTAGTTGAACAAGCGATTCTTCCAGTTCCTGGTTGACTGATTTCAACTTCTCACGCATCAACTTTGTCATTTTGGCGCGATAATATGTCATATAACCCATCACATTCGAAAATACCAAAATTGTCATTGCACTTAAAACATTTGGTATAAGACCTGTTCCTAAATTAACATGAAAACCAAATAACATGCTCCCAGTAAGTGCCCCTAAAACATTCGCTATAAAACTCTGCAGCCCAAGCCAAAGACCTCGCACACTCAGGTTTGCCATCATTGTCATACTGACCGCAGTAAAAGAAGGCCAAAAAGCGTAATCGAGGTAAGCAATCCATAAGCCGAGAAGGTAGGAATCAATAAATAACATTCTCAGTTCTAGTGGTTTAGGCCGCTTACTGCGCATGGACATAAATAAGGCAAAATGAGGCCAAATAATTCCCTCCAAAGCAGCGAATATCAGTGGGATACTGATTGGCCTTCCTCGTTCAATCAGGGTAGTGATAAAAGTAATACAGGCGAAAAAATGCCCAGAAAAACGAGGGACATAATTTAGCATTACAATAGGATGCAGTTTTTTTGTTTTCTCAATTTCCACCATGATATTTTCTAGATCCCGCAACCTTCATTAATAATCGGTTTAAGACAACCTATGATTTTAAGTTACATGGTCTTATTATTATAGTTGAAGTAGAGAAAGTGATTATCGAGCTTTTATATGCTCTAAATCAAAGACCTAATAACAATCAAGGATAACGACATGATTCCTGTAAAAGGATATGCAGCTGAAGCAGCCAAATCCCCTTTAAAACCTTACTCTTTCGCACGTCGGGATATAGGTGAATACGATGTCCTCATTGATATTAAATACTGTGGAATTTGCCATTCTGACATTCATCAAGTAAGGGATGAATGGGGCGGGTCACTTTTCCCAATGGTTCCTGGGCATGAAATTGTTGGTATAGTCGATAAAGTTGGGCACAAAGTGACCCAATTCAAAACTGGTGATAAAGTAGGAGTAGGGTGTTTTGTCGATTCTTGCCGTCGCTGTATCAATTGTAAGGCAGATCTCGAGCAATATTGTGATGAAGGTGCGACATTAACTTACAATTGCATGGAACGTGACGGCACTCGCCTTACTCAAGGAGGCTATTCCACTAAAATCGTCGTTGATGAAAACTACGTGCTTCGCCTTCCTGGAAATTTGCCTTTGGATGCCAGTGCTCCTTTATTGTGTGCCGGAATTACTCTTTATTCCCCGCTAAAGCATTGGCACGTGGGCCCTGGTAAAAAAATTGCCATTGTCGGTTTAGGCGGCTTAGGGCATATGGGCGTTAAAATTGCTCATGCTATGAAGGCGGATGTAACGGTACTAAGTCACTCCCTGAAAAAAGAAGCCGATGCGAAGCGCATGGGGGCTAATCATTTTTATGCAACTTCCGACAGTAACACATTTACTCAACTCGCCCGAACCTTTGATTTAATTATTTGTACCGTTTCCTCTGGCATCGATTGGAACCAATACCTTAGTTTATTAAAACGTGATGGAACGATGGTGGTAGTAGGGATCCCTGAAGATAATGTGCCAATCAATGCTTTTTCTTTGATTAAAAATCGTCTTAGTATTGGCGGTTCGCTGATCGGCGGCATAAAAGAAACCCAAGAAATGCTCGATTTTTGCGGTAAACATGATATTGCTGCTGATATTGAGCTTATCCCCATTCAGAAAGTAAATGAAGCCTATGAACGCGTGTTAAAAAGCGACGTGCGCTATCGCTTTGTGATTGATATTGCTTCCTTGTAGGGGTTTGTCCTTCAACTGCCCGATATTCCCCACACAATTTTTATGCTATAAAATTCGCATTTAAATTTTAAGGATAGTCGGGGATGAAATATCGTCCAGACGTTGATGGCTTACGGGCAGTTGCTATTCTATTTGTTTTATTTTTCCACAGCGGTCTGAAGCTATTCCCCTCTGGTTTCGTTGGCGTTGATTTATTTTTTGTTATTTCTGGATTTTTAATCACCAGCATTATTCATGAGTCTATTCAAAACAACCATTTTTCATTCATCGAGTTTTATAACCGACGGTTATGGCGTCTACAACCAGTTTTTATTTGTTTATTAGTGGTTGTCACCCTTCTCGCTTTACTTTTCTATTTACCTGATGATTTAGTGCAATACGCTAAGAGTGCGCGAAAAACGTCAATTTTCACCTCGAACAGTTATTTTTCCCGGGTTACCACTGGTTATTTTGCAGCAGACAGCAATCAATTGCCTTTATTGCATACTTGGTCTTTATCGATTGAGTGGCAATGTTATTTCATTTTGCCCGTGGTTATTTATTTACTCAATAAGGGAGTTGCGAAACGCCACTTAAGCAAAATCATTTTTGGGCTTACACTGCTTTTTTTAGCCCTGGCCCTTTATTTCTCTGCTCACAATGCCGCTAAAACGTACTATCAATTTTCAAGCCGTATTTTTGAATTCTTGATAGGTTCTTGCGTAGCTTTAATACCACGACAAATCCCCTTAAACAAAATCGTCTTAAATTTAATTAATCTGCTTGCACTGCTAGCCTTATTTTATGTCGCAACACGCACTCATATCAGTTTTGGTTTCCCCAATGGGTATGCCCTGCTTCTTTGTGTCGCTGCTGGTACCTTAATTGCAACAGGCAACCATCCCCAGTCCCTCGTGACTAAATGCCTTGCCACTAAGCCTCTCGTCTTTATAGGTTTAATATCTTATTCCCTCTACATTTGGCATTGGCCTGTTTTTGCTTTTATTCATTATTTAGTCATAGGCAATACGAATTTAATCATTTTTTCGGCCTTTTGTATCAGCTTTATTTTGGCTTACCTTTCTTGGCGATTTATTGAAAAACCAGCCCGTAAATTTAAGCATCTTAAATTTCGATATAGTCTTATCTATTTATTATTATTGCCGATTGTGCTGATTCATGGGGCTGCTCATCTCATCAAAAAAAATGCGGGGCTTCCCGAGCGATTTAATGAGGAAGTGGTAAGAATTTATGAACAACTGAATCAATCTAATAGTGTTCAACGACCCTTATGTATTGGCAAACATAATATTGATATCAATTCCCAGTGCATTCTCGGTGCAAAAAATATTGACAGTAAAAAAGGCTTTATGATTGGGGATTCTTATTCGAATCATTATTGGGGATTCATGGATACTTTAGCAAAAGACGCTAATCTTTCGATTCTTGCCCAAGCCACCTCTTCGTGTCTTACGTTGCCTGGAATCTTTCTCTATGATTGGTGGTCATTTAAAAATGACGTATATCAGGAATGCTATGAACAAACGACACGGTATTATGACATGATTAAAGCCAATCATTACGATTTTGTGATCATAGGCCAAACCTGGAAAAATTATTTAGGTCATAACATCATTAATCAATTGCGTGATAACTCTTCACCTGAATTAACAAAAAAGCGAATCACCGCTGCATTAGATAATGCTTTGCAAATCATCACGAACTCCGGCGCTAAGCCTGTTTTGATTAAAGCAACCGCTTCAACCACTGAGAACCTTCGCGATTGTTTTTTCCAACACGTTAAGCAACGAAAAGCCTATGATCCAAACCAATGCGATTTTAATTTACAAATTAATGCCGAATTATGGCTCAACGATTTGTTCGAGGAAATGCAGAAGAAATATCCGCAATTGATCGTTATTGATCCTAAAATAATACAGTGTGCACAAGGCCGCTGTAAAGCTGATATCAATGGAGTGCCTGTATTTCGCGACATCGGTCATATTACTGATTATGCTTCTTATCAACTCGGAAAACTTTATTTGCAACGGTACGAAAATCCGCTTACAAATAAGGGTTAGTTGAAATCAATTCCTCAACTAACCCTTGCATGCATGGTTAATCCTCATCGTGACATTTTTTATATTTCTCAGACATCTTTTCTTCAAAGTCTTGTATCTTCTTTTGCAATTGGGCTTTTTGCGTGTCGTTTAGAATGCCCATAATTTGATTTGTGGCTGCAATTTTGGCTTTCATTATGTCACCAATCAGCTTTGTTTTTTGATCAACTAGGTTATCAACGGTGGATTGGTCCATGTTACCAGACGTAACTTGCTGGCTAATTTGCTTCCTTAAGCTATCCATTTGCCCGGCTTTATCAGACACCGTTGATTTTAGTTGATCCAAAATAGGTTTGATTTTTGCCTTTTGTGAATCATCAAGATTTAATGATTCAACTAAGTCTTTAATTCCTTTTCCACAATCTGAAGAATCGGCAAAAGAAATTTGCCCAAGCACTAAAGCAAAGAAAAAGACAATCATCCCTAAAATTTTCTTATTCATGATAAACCTTCCTTAGTTAATTTGGTCCGTAGCTAAGTATAGACAATAAATTAACGTGCAGAAGGAATTATTTTAAATTGATTAGACGGGATTTTAAGAAGGCATAAAATTTCAAGCAAAGGATAAACTCTGCTAGGCAGTATGAATTTTTAAGGACAGGAACTGAACATCCTTTATTTCTTTTTAGATGCAAATTTTCGTGATTTATTGCTTTCGCTCACAGTTGTTCTTGGATGAGTTTTTGCATATTTTTCAGTAACATATCTTCCTGTACCTGCATCACGATATCTAGTCATCGCTCTCTCCTTCTATACACCCTAAAGTATAGCACTTGTCTTCTTACCGCGTTTGCTAGCCTTTTCGGTACAAACCAATCAATTCTGTACTGCCTAGGATATGTCCTTTCATTGCTTGCATTACTGCCTGTTTGCCAACACCACTGGGTAAATTTAAAGTACTGTCTAGGGCATATAATTTAAAGTGATAATGATGCACTCCACTCGGCGGACAGGGTCCACGATAACCCAAACTACCCCAACTATTTTTACCATCAAGCGCGCCCTCAGGTTTGACACTTCCTTCAGGTAACTGCTTCACTGCTGCGGGAATATTAAATAGTACCCAGTGATCCCAGGTTCCACCAGGTGCATCAGGATCGTCCACAATTAAAACATAAGAGCGAGTTTGTGCGGATGAGTCTTGCCATGCTAAAGGGGGGGAGCTATCAAGACCATCACAAGTGTATTGGCTAGGAATCATGGTATTTGAAATAAAAGCAGTGCTTTCTAATGACAAACTCATAGCAAACTCCTTCTCGCCTATGGGTTATTTTAGAATTATTATAGTACACTAAGATTAATTCATCGTCTTATTGCCAACCTAAGCGAACTCCAAAAAATTTATTCCTCGTTAATAACGATGTATTCTATAAAGAATTGGGAAAAAACTCATATTAGGAGAGAGCAAATGGAATTTTTAAACCGGAAAAGCTTATTGCTCTTGATAGTAATCATCCTAATTTGCCTATACTTGATTTTAACTCCAAAAAGATTATCCAATGAAACTAAGTTCCTCCCAAAAACCATGCCCCCAATCGAAGCCAAATTGCCTGCTCCTGTTTATTCCAGTCAGACTTCAATTGAAGATGCCCTAAAAAAACGGCGTTCGATAAGGACATACAAAAATCAAGCAATAACATTATCGCAGGTTGCCCAGTTACTTTGGGCTGCACAAGGAATAACCTCTGATAATGGATTCCGCACTACCCCTTCAGCAGGAGCACTCTACCCGTTAGAAGTCTATCTTGTGGCAAGGGACGTAAACGATTTGTCACCGGGTGTCTACCATTATTTGCCGACCAAGCATGCATTACTAAAAATTAAAAACGGAGATATTTCTGATCAATTAACCAAAGCAGCATTAGAGCAGGAAGCAATAAAATCTGGCGCAGCTAATATTGTCATTACGGCTGTATTTTCTCGAACAACAAAAAAGTATGGCGAAAAGGGGAAAAGTTTTGTTTTTATGGAGGCAGGACATGCAGCGCAAAATATTTACCTTCAAACGGTGTCTTTAAATCTCGGTACAGTCACAATCGGCGCTTTCGATGAACCTCAAGTTAGACAAGCTTTAAATACTCCTGAAGACGAAATACCTCTATATATTTTACCTATCGGAGGGCTTTAAGAGACATTTTTCCATCTCCTGATATAAATGAGAATCCTGCCAGATCGATGCAGCATCTCATCCCGAAATTTCACAATAGAGTAAATTCTCTAACTCACTAAGCGCACATTTATCCTGTATTTTAAAAGGGAATACCCAAGTTGCTTACCCCATTTTATTGTGCGCCTAGTCATTACAACTAAGGTTTAAATTTTCGTTTTGATAGAATGTCCAGACTATGAAGATCTTTCGTTCGGGTTTGCGCTGCTGCAGCGAAATCTGCACCAATGCCAAACTCATCTCTAGTCAAAATCGTTTGCTGGGTTGTGTCATAGGTAGGTAAAACCCAAAACGGATCGTCAAAAGCACGAACTGTCGCACCCATTAATTTTGCAAATTTTTTCCCAAATGCATCACTAACCACATCTGAACAAGTATAAAGCCAAATTTCCGTAATTGGGCTCCAAGCTTTTTTCAGGCTCGCTAAAGTGGCTTTGTCTGCAGCATTTTTACTAATGGTGGTGATAAGTGCGGAATCAAGACCAGCGGCATTTATATCTGCATTTTGACCAATCACAGCGCCCCATTTACCGTTAGTAGTTAACGTTCCCATAAAACCAAAATTGCCGCTTTGTGCATATAAAAACAGATTAAGCCTGACTACACGTGAAGGGTAACTTTTTCCAAAACCAGGTACTTTAGGCGCAAAATAAGTCACAGAACTAATGAGGTCAGCAAGCGAATTGATGACTTGACCATAAGGTTTTGTGGCTTGATTATTCGCCGATGATGCAGCAGGACTGATAATATCAAAATCCTCAGCAGCAGGTAACCAAACATTGTTCACTATCCCTTGAATTTCAGACGCCTCATCAGGCCAAGGCCTCGGGAAATTAGCGTAGCAGGCAATTTCGTAACTAATCACAACCCCCGTTGCTTTACCTGTACCGGTGCTCTGTCCCCCTCCATACACAGCCGGAATAATTGAAGCACCAGATTCCCCCAAATTACCCCAATTCATTTTTGACAAAACTTCATCAGCACGGCTATTTCCATTAAAAAGATTCTGCAGATCATTTGGAACGCCAGGCATAGTCGCCCCAGCCACGCCATCGATTCCGTTGTCTCCCGGTCCAGTTGATGTTGAAATCCCATTATTAGCTACTCCTGACTCGGTAGATGCACCATTAACTCTGGGTGACTGCTTATCCATCTCGGTTGCGGTATTCAATAAGGCTCCAGATTCTGAAATATTCTTGGCTGAACCTGCGTTCGCAGAAGGTAATCCCATAGCAGCTAATGCCAACTGCGCTGCTATTTTTTTCTCTTCTATATCTTTCTGGGCAGCCACAGCTAAGTTTGCTGCCGCTTGCTTGCCTGCTTCCGTACTTGCGCTAGTTGCATTACTTGCTAATGCTTGCGCTAATGAAGCAGTAGAAGCAATGCCTGACATATCTCGAAACATATTGCCATTTTGAATTGCGTTCAGAATGGAGCCAACTCCAGTTGGATCAGGTAGAGTAGTCGGATTCATGATATTTAAAACCGGCGCACCCAATTGGCCTGGTGTTGCATCAACAGGTTGCGCACGCGACTCCATTTGTATAGCAGCAATTTCGGGTGGCTGTAAAGGAATCGGCGAATCTTGCCAGTTCCAAAAACGAGTAGCATCCAATCGTTCTGCTGAGTTAGAACGGCCAAGTACTGCTTCTGCAAATACACCACCGGTAGGAATTGGGATAAGTTGTTCCATTGCTGTACTTGCGCCTAAAATCAGACCTCGTTCTTTTAACCATGAAGCCCAATTTTTATGGGATTCATCCTCGCTCGATTCTGATTGAATCCCCACTGCTTCAATAAAACTTGGCATGCGGAATACCAAATAGTTACTCGCGACCATCACAGGATTAGGATCAATCAAATCCGCAATGGGTTTACCTTCAAAAGTATAAGCAGACAAAAGAAGAGCTATCTGCGAAGGATCAAGTGAGCGCCAAACCGCTTGGCTATAATGCAAGCGATTTTGTTCAAGATGAATTTTAAGCTCCGTTTCACTTTGATTGGCAATAAACTGGCAAAGTTGTAATTCAACTGCATTTGGAGTGATTTCAATAGGAAAACTAATTGGAAATTTGGCGCTACCATAACTTAATTGCATAGTTAGCTTTCCGCTTAAATAACTTGAGCTTGTGGATGTAATTTTAATTGCAGCGATTTCCTGGATAGGGGTCGGATCACTGATACTCCATTCAAGAATACTAATACTGCTTAAATTAATCGTGTTACCTGATTGTAATACCAGTTTTAAACCAGTAATCGAAATGGCAGAATTATTTTGGGAACTGAGCGTCAAAGAAATACCACAAAGCTCTGTCCCACCTGGCAAATAAATATCACTTGTTCCTGGTTTGGTAATACTAGCAAGAGTAATCCGAGAAGCCCTTATCAATTCATCATTTACCCAATAGGGCTGTACTGATGCTGCTAGCCGACTCACAGAACTAGTTGGTTCTGGGCTTGCTGTGGGGGTTGAGGGGGTACTTTCTTGTGAATCCGTTGCAGGACTAGTCGTCGAGATAGACGCTTCTCTCGCGGCTATTCTATCCACCATTGCCACTCCATCAAAAATTGAGCGGGTTGGTCTAAGCGGTACACTAGGCCGAATTGTAACTGCGCCAAATTCTCCATTTAACAATTCTTTTGCACGCTGAGTGAGTGCTGCATTGGCTAATACACCTTGATATCGCTCAATCGTTGCCTTGTCAAAATTGACCAATTTCATAGGCACGAAAAGGCAACGTTCCACTTGTTGCAATTGCACATTAACACGGTAAATTTCAATGACTTCATAATATTGAACAGTAAGCGCGTGCATGTGGTTGTAGTTTGCAATTATTCTTGTCGAAACCGATTGATGCTCTGCTTCAGAAACTTCCTTCACAATAGAAGCTCTTCGATCCCGAACCGAAGAAGCGGCTTGCTGTGTGGCATCGGAGACACGCTGGTTCATGGTTGCCGCTAAATTTCGAGTACCTGAAGAAGAGGTAAAGCTCTCTGCATTAGAACTTGTTGTAGCCGAAGATCCGCTTCCACCAAGGGTTAAAGGACCTAAACTCAGACCCAAACCACCCCCTCCAGCAGAGGTTGTCGAACTACCGCTACTCCTTGAAAAACCGGATTGAACTTCTGATGCCACTGCCTCTTGCACTTCAGAGATGGCTCGATTATGAGTACTGGTGTTGGTTAATTTTTCAGACTCGGAAATCATTTCCTCACCCGATGCACTCGTTTGTCTTGTCCAATCCATGACTGCGATACGAGTACTTTCTCCTGGAGCCAGAGCAACACTATGCAACAAATTACCCAAAGTGACACCTTGGGCAAACCATGATTGGGCAAAAGTCAACATTGCACCAACAGCGGGGGCTTTGAAACCAAAATCTGACGAAACGGTCGGTGCGATATCAATAGGGCCAGCAGCACTCAAATCAGTCGTTTCTCCTGGAGTAACTTGATCAATAACTATACTGCGATAATAATGACGTTCCGTCGGATACTCACCAAGCCGAGGGACTAATTCGCTCCCATCTTCCTGGGCTAGGCTAGGTATTGCAGCATCTAATACTACCTGAGCAGCACAAAATGGCGGCCATCGACCTAAATCACCTACTGTTTCTACCTGTAAATTGTCTTTTATTTCAGTTGCAAGGCTAGTATCAATTTCTCTTAGCAAACTGACATCAGCTTCAACCAAAGCAGCTGGAGTTGCGGGGTGAATCCGAATCAATAAAACTCGACGATATTCTACCTGATCGCGCTATAATCGAATTGCCTTCACCGTTTGCAGCATTAGCAATATCTCGCGCCGTCTGAAATAAAGAGGAAGTTGCCAAATCATAGATTTTTTTAATCCCTAGTTTATTTAAGGTTTGCTCAGAAGGGTTGGTCACCCCTAACAAAGAAGAAACAGGCTGACTTAGAACAGTCAACGCATCCATTTTGGTATATTGGAACTTTATACCATCCCTGTATCCCATTTTTAAACTCCTTTTTCCCCTATTTTTAAATTTATACCTCATTCAAATTATTGCAAGTTTTCACGCTAATTTTTTTATTTATTCTGCATAAATTTTCCAAAAATTTTATGAATTTATTGGAAAATTTATTTATTTTATTCCATTAATTTTTTTATTATCTTTAAATATAATATATAAAAAATATGAAAATATGTGACTTTTTTACGTATGCATAAAAATGAAATAATTTGATATTTTTAATAATGTTCTTGCACCCAAGATAAAGCAGATTTTAATCCAAGGTGAAGAGAAATACGGAGCAGACTACCTCTAACCCGGTATAATTTTACTGAAAAATGAAAGGGCTCTTTCTCAAAAACGGGGGCACTTTAATCGAGTTAGTATAGACTAACCCTTTGATTTGACGGTCAAAAGGAGATTAAAGTGCCGAAGAATGATCTTATCCTAAATTTACCTGGATTTACCATCAAAAAAGTAAGTGGTTATCAACCCTTAATTTTGGAGTTATCTTATAATCGCAAAGCGCGTTGTGGCCATTGCGCTAGCAAAGAGGTTCGTAAAAAAGCGTCGTATATGCGACGGGTGGCGCATGAATTAATTGGCCACCGACGAAGCGAGTTACACTTTAAGGCTTATAAGCTGTATTGCAATAGCTGTAAGCGTTATGGGAATCAACAGTTTCCTGGGATTAATAAGTATCAACGTTCAACTTGGCGTTTGCAGGCAGCTGTTTTCCATGACCATACCCGTGGCATATCGCAAAAAGACCTTGCTAAGCAATATAGCAAAGGCAAAGCAACCATTGAGCGCTGGTATCAGCAGCACTATCGAGAACAAGAACGAGAACTAAAGAATGCACCTTGTCCAGCTGTTCTTGGAATAGATGAACATTCCTTTAGCCGTAAACAACGATATGCAACTACACTTTGCGACCTTAGAAAACATAAAGTATTTGATATTGTTAAAGGTCGTTCTTCAGCTGATTTAAAAGACTATTTTAAAAACTTGGAGGGTAAAGAGCGGGTGAAAGTCGTTTGTATTGATTTAAGCACGAGTTACCGAGCACTGGTGAAACAGCACTTTCCTAACGCGCAAATCGTGGCTGACAGATTCCATGTTATAAGACTTATTAATCAGCTCACCTTACAAACCTTTCATCAAATTGACCCAACCATCAAGTATCAGCGAGGTTTATTAGCAGCGCTTAAAACCAACCCGGAAAACTTAACAACTAAGAGGCTCTCTCTTCGTAATCACTATCTTGAACAACAGCCGGCCATTGCTGCCATTTATGATTTTAAGCAAGAACTACATCAATTACTCACTAAAAAGCATTGCACCGCTAAAGAGTGCAAACGCTTATTACCCCGTTTCTTAGAAATGATAAACGAACTTAGACACAGTCCTTTTCAACCTTTGAAAACCTTAGGAAATACCTTATTTAGATGGAAAGATGAAGTCGCAAGAATGCTCCGATTCACTAAGAACAACGGGATAACCGAAGGCTTTCATCGAAAAATGAAACTCATTCAGCGTAGAGCTTATGGGTTTAAAAACTTTGAAAATTATAGAACGCGTGTTAGGGTGCTCTGTTGCTAACGATTAGTGCCCCCGTAATTGGGAAAGACCCATTTTTGTTTGTATGCCGCTATAACCATAAAAACTTTAATTTTTCTAGCGCAACCTATTAGCAGCCCCCGCAGTTCATTGAGTCGTATTTCATGCTCCTGACGAGATGCTTTTATTTTCTGTAGGTCTAGGTTTTCTATATTAGCAAATATGTCGTTCATAACTATCTTGAGTCGATAACGTTAAATCAAAGGAAGTCACTTTCAAATAAGTGTACCCCAAAGTGTACCCTGGAAAAATAAAATTAGAGAATGAGCTTGAAGTATTAGATGCAATTTGTTGATTTAAAAGGGATTTTTTGGTCGGGACGGAAGGATTTGAACCTTCGACCACTAGCACCCCATGCTAGTACGCTACCAGGCTGCGCTACGCCCCGATTTGGATGGGCATAATAACTTGTCTATTGATAAAAGACAAGGTGGCTTTGTAAATTATGGTCAAAAAAATTACATAATTTTTCCCTTTATGGTATAATTTGCTTGGCTATGAAAGGTAGGAAAACGCATGAGATATTATTATTGCAAACAATTAAATCATTATTACAAAATTGGAAATGAAGGCGCAAAGAAAAGGATATATACATTTGATTCAGAAAGAGCAACATGGATAGAGATCCCTATTATCAAATCGGGAAAAGGGCAAGGCGTCTATGAATATACCCTTAATATTGGCGTAGAGAATTCCCGGGTAATCCTTAGAGAGCCTGATATAAACACTAGAGCTGATTATCTCATGTTAGAGCTTTCCATCGGAGGAAATACTCAATTTCTGAAATTGGACCCAGTTCCATCTGAGCTTTTAAAAGCGGCAAAGCCTGAGTTGTTGGATGAACCAGCCCCTGTTAGGACTTCTCCGCAACATCGCCAAGTTTCAAGCCACACTAAAACCTTTTTTTCTGAGAATAACCAATATAGAAAATATGATTTGTCTCTCGGTCAACGTCAGGCTTTGGAAGCACATCGAGAATCATTAAGAAACCGCTTGACAGAATATCATCTCCTAAGTTACCTCTTTTTTTGCTTTAGTCAGGGTTATTCCAGAACTGAAAAAATTGAGGAAATCACCCGGCTATTAGAGACTGGGGAAGCAAAAGCTGAAGTTGTGGAGCAAGGGCATACCGGCAGTATTGTATTAGGTATGCGTTAATGTGTTGCAATAGAGAAGCGGCTTAAAAATTAAACCGCTTCTTAAAACACTATAGTCAGTTAAATGCATTAATACCGGTAATATGGCGCCCTAACACTAGAGTATGCACATTATCCGTACCTTCATAAGTAAATACTGACTCAAGATTAAGCATATGACGAATGACATGATATTCAAGGCTGATGCCATTTCCACCGAGTAAATTTCGACAAGCCCGGGCAATTTTTAATGCTTCTCTACACGCATTTCCTTTGGCCAAGGAAATCATCGTCGGCGTTTCCCTTTTCTGATCTTTTAGCCTGCCTATTTGTAAATTCATCCATTGAGCCTTGATAATTTCGGTATACATCTGTGCTAAATCCTTTTGTACCAGTTGAAATGACGCCAGGGGCTTACCGAATTGTTTGCGCTCAAGCAAGTAATCTCGAGCAATATCAAAGCAAGCCATGGCCGCCCCCATTGCTCCCCACGCAATGCCATATCGTGCTTGACTCAAACAACTTAGTGCAGCGCCTAACCCTTTATCCGTTTTAGGTAATAAATTTGCCTCTGGCACAAAAACATCTTCAAAGACGAGCTCGCCAGTCAGCGAGGCACGTAATGACATTTTTTGCTTGATTTCCGGACTGCTAAACCCTTTAAAATCTCTCTCGACAATAAAACCACGAATTCCCTCATCAGTTTTAGCCCAGACTATCGCAATATCAGCGATTGGTGCATTGGTAATCCACATTTTTGCGCCATTTAAAAGCCAGCCTCCGTCCACCTTTTTCGCATAGGTCCGCATACTGGCAGGATCAGAGCCCGAATCAGGTTCGGTAAGGCCAAAGCAACCAATGATCTCACCTGCAGCCATAGCAGGTAAAAACCGCATTTTCTGCTCCTCAGTGCCATAACGAAAAATAGGGTACATGCACAGTGAACTTTGTACAGAGACAAAGCTGCGTAAGCCACTATCCCCTCGTTCTAATTCTTGACAGACCAAACCATAAGCCACATAGGAAGCCTCTGACCCACCGTATTGCGCAGGCAAAGTAAGACCCAATAAACCCAGCTCTGCTGATTTTTTTATTAGCTGTTTTGGGAATTGGGCATGTTCAAATGATTCAGCCATTAATGGTATAACTTCCTGGCTAACAAAACGTGCAACGCTATCGCGGATCATACGTTCATCAGCGTGTAATTGTTCATCAAGAAATAACAAGTCGTCCACGATCTTTCTCCCTTTTAACTGAATTTAAGGCCAAAACGGCCTCCACAATAGAATCACGGCTGGGCAACAGATATTGCCAGGCGGTACCTAATGGAATGAAACAGTCCTCACCCGTAATACGTTTTATTTTCAAGCGATGGACTGTCTGTTCAACTAACATCGTGATTAACCCTTCACTCACCGAGCCGCTTTGGCGTCCTTCGTCAACAATTAAAACGCGTTTTGCTTTACTCACTTCTTTTAAAATTGCTTCAGTGGGTAATGGGCTTAACCAGCGTAAATCAATAAGTTTTACCGCAATACCATGTTCTTGCTCAAGGATTTTTACGGCTTGCCTAGACAAATAATAACCATTTGCATAGGTAAGTATCACTGTCTCACCTTCGCCATAAACACCAACCTCACCGGGTTCAATCATTTCATCGACAGGTGGGTAATCAAAAAGCCAACCATTGTCCCCTGCCTCATGCAAATCTTTAGTCATATATAAGGCGATGGGTTCGAGAAATACTACGATACGACCTTCTTCATGCGCCAATCTCATGCACGAGCGCAACATCTTGGCTGCATCTGGGCCGTTTGAGGGACAAGCAACAACGACTCCTGGCAAATCGCGCAATACCGCAATTGAATTATCATTGTGAAAATGGCCGCCAAAGCCTTTCTGATACGCTAAAGAAGCAATACGGATAACCATCGGATTTTGATACTGGCCATTAGAAAAGAAGGACAAAGTCGACGCTTCGCCACGCAACTGATCTTCTGCATTATGTAAATACGCTAAAAATTGAATCTCAGGTACAGGTATAAACCCGTTATGAGCAAGCCCGATTGCCGTACCCAAAATGGTCGTCTCATCGAGCAATGAATCAAAAACTCTACGCTGACCAAAGCGAGCTTGCAAATCTGCAGTTACCCGGTAAACTCCGCCTTTTTTGCCAACATCCTCACCAAAAATCAGCATATTAGGGTACTGCATCATGAGATCAGTAAGAGCAAAATTGATGTGTTGGCAAAGGTTGCGTTTTAAATTTAATTGGCTATATGCATTACCAAAAACTTCAGCCCGACGGGCATTGTCGGGCGGTAGATATATCCGCTTATTGCGTGTCTTGGGTAACAGGGAAGACATCACCTCTTGAGCACTGTTCATTTTCGGCAACCGGATCGCTTCCACCGCTTTAGCTTCAATAAGCGTTTTATTGTCTTGATATAGCGTTAGTATTGTTTTGGCTGTCATCCATCCTTCTTGACATAATAGTCTTGCTGTGTGCAATAAGGGGTCATTTGCTTCACGTTGCTCAATCTCGGATTGTGAATTATATTGAAACTCAATATCAGAACCGGCATGACCTAACAATCGCACGCATTTCATGTGAAGGAAAACAGGCTGCTTCTTAGCTCTTGCGATAGATTCCGCTTGTTTAGCTTTTAAATAAACATCAGCCAGATTTAAACCATCGCAGGCAATGTAGTGCAACCCTGGCCTTTGTTTCACCGAAGATTCGATCCAATTACTGGGTGTTGGTACTGAGATACCGATGCCGTTATCTTCACAAATAAAAATTAACGGCAAGGGGTATTGCTGAGTAGCAATCCAAGAACAAGCATTTAAAGTCGTTTGTGCTGAGGCATGGTTCGTTGAAGCATCACCAAATGAGCAAAGGATGATTGAATCAGCCGGTAATTTTGAATAAATTGCTAGCTCCCTTGCACGAGTAATCGAAATTGCAGCGCCAAGGGCTTTGGGCAAATGTGAGGCAATTGTTGAAGTTTGTGGCGGAATAGTTAGGGCTACGCTACCAAAGACTTTGTGGCGCCCACCTGCAATAGGATCGGCTGCTGCAGCAACAAGCGATAATAGAATATCCTGAACACCATCGCAACTGGGCAGTTGCTTGGCGCGTTGTAAGTAAAACGCGCCGCTCCGATAATGCAAAAAAGCCATATCACTGACGCGAAATACTTTCCCAAATGCTGCATTGCCTTCATGACCGCTGCTACCAATTGTGTAATAGGACAATCCTTTTTCTTTTAACTGACGAGCAATAAGGTCAAGTAGACGTGATTTAATTTGTGAATCAAAGAGTTCGATCGCAATTTTTTTGTCCATACCAGCCTGTGCTAAGCGGGTTGGACTTATTGCAGGAGGGAAATTTGCTTGAGTGACACGGTTAACAAATTGTTCGTCGACGACGCTAGCTCTATCTAACATTGTTGTACACCCTGTTTATGGAGAGCCTTCTTCTAAAAAACAGGCTCTAAGTCCTTTTTTATAGCGATAGGTTAAGTAAATTACTCTATCAGCCGATATAATCGGCATCAGTATAGTGAAATGAATTTGTGGATGACAAGCAAATTAAGGGAATAATGTATGCCTGTTGATCTTTCGAACACGCCAAGTATCCGACTAAATCCAACCCAAGAACTCAAACTGACTAAACCAGATACCGAGCTCTACGTCGGCCAGATTCTAAAAGCCGTGGTGGTTAAGTCGCTTACCGAAAACCAAGTCCTGATTAACATTGACGGTGAAAATATCAATGCGCAAACCTCGCAGCATTTAGAGCCTGGCGATTTACTTCAGCTTAAGGTCATAAAAACAGAGGATGGGACGATTGTTTTGCAAGTTTTGCGCGAGCCCCCACCCTTAACCCCTATGGAAGCTGCTTTAGCAAAAACACTACCCAAACAAGCGCCGGCAACACATTTATTTGCCACTCTAGCTGCCCTCGATACTATTCATTTGCCCGACTCTATCAGGCAACAGATTAATGAATTGCTCATAAGTATTAGCTCGATCACGCAATTGCCTCAGCAACTTAGTCAAGCGATTGCTAACTGTGGGCTTTTTTGGGAAGCAAATTTATTCAATTGGCGACGAAACGGCACTGGTGATTTACAGAACGACTTTAAAAGGCAGTGCTTACGATTACTGCATGCTTTGATGAATGAAGGAGTGAAATCAACCACTCCTGGGATAAATTCAGCTCCTAATTTACCTCAACGCGAATCTTTACCATTACCTGGAGCTATTCCACAGCCCATGCATCAATTGCTTGCCCCATCTTTTACTGGAAAACCGATAAGTACGCTCTTAGAGCTCCTGTATGAGCAAACCGATCAGGTTTTAGCGAGAATCAAAACCGCCCAATTGACTAATTTGCTTCAACCTACCGATCAAGCCCTCAACCTCATGCTCGATCTCCCCTTAAAGACACCCACTGGAATTGATGTCATTCCCATCCAAATTAAAGAGCACCGTCAAGAGACACCCTCTTTGGCCTCGAGTTGGTCGATTAGCTTTGCAGTGAATTTACCAGGCTTAGGCGATATACAAGCAAGGGTAAAAATGCAGGATATGGCTATTGATATTCAAATCAATGCAGAACAACAAAATACCGTAGCGCTTTTAAATTCTCATCAGCAAGCTTTCGATAATCTTTTAAGCTCTGTGGGATTAACCCTACGCTTATGGAATCTGCATTTAGGTTTAGAAGATCATGAGGTAGACATTCGTGATTTACGTTTATTGGATATACACATATGAACAAAGATAAATTACAGGCAATTGCGCTGCACTATGATGGTACATCGGCTCCCAAAGTCACCGCTAAAGGAGAAGGTATTATTGCAGAACAAATCATTAGTGCCGCCAAAAAACATGGTGTCCCTTTACAAAAAAATGAGGAGTTGACAGCCCTGCTTGCTGAGGTGAATTTAAGCTCAGAAATACCCCCTAAGCTTTATCTGGCAGTCGCCCAGCTTCTAGTTTTCCTCTATTACTTAAGTGCCGCTCCGCCGTCTGAAACAGAATGATTTATCGATGTAAATTCAATTTAACCCCTTTTAAGTTAAATCGCATCTCAATATTTTGATCTTACTTAAATCGATATTGTGTCATGAGCAATTTTATTTTTTTCTTATCTGTTTCATTTAGTTGGGATTAAACTGGAGAATATTGTTCAAGTAATCTACAATTTGACCTGAGAATAACACTTTTGAGGTTAATCATGAAATGGATAGCGCTAGCCCCAATGATTGTTCTTCTGGCAGCCTGTGGGTGTTGCACAAGTCCTGGAGTTTTAGAATATCGCTCTGTGACATATACGCCCACTATAACCACGACTCGAGTGGTGCCAGCCCCCGAAGCAGTGGTTGTAAGACCGATCTATTATGATCCAGTTACCATAATTGATACAGATCCGATTGATGTCACCACCACGACTATCGATTATTACTAGTCCATTTGGTTAATCAGATTAAAATAGAGTTCTCTTTACAAAGAGAACTCTGCTTCATACCCTTTTGCACACTACTAGAATAGTAGTAAAATAGGAAGCATTGCTTTAACAATCAACACAGCCCATTTAAAACTGGCAGAATAGATCCTAGTAAGAATAGACTGTATCAATTAGGTAAAAAAATGAAATCGTATGTAGTTATGACTTTTTATAAATTTGTTTCTCTTAACAATTATGAGTCAATGAGAGAACCCATCCTAAAAGTAATGAAGGAAAATCAAGTTAAAGGAACTATCATTTTAGCAAGCGAAGGAATCAACGGTACTTTCTGTGGCCAAAAAGAAGAAATTGAGCCACTCATAGCCTTTCTAAAAAGTTATTCAGGTTTAGAGGATCTAGCCTTCAGACCGACCTATAACGAGTTTAACCCGTTCGCCAAAGCTAAGGTCAAATTACGTAAGGAAATTGTCACGTTGGGTGTAGACGGCGTTGACCCACTCGAGCTCTCCGGAACTCACTTAAATCCTGCGGAATGGAACGAATTAATTTCAGACCCGGAAGTTGTTCTTATCGATACCCGAAATGACTATGAAGTAAAACTGGGTACTTTTAAAAACGCAATTAACCCAAATACAGAGAATTTTAGAGACTTTCCAGAATACGTTGAAACCCATCTTTTAGAGAAAAAGGACAAAAAGATTGCTATGTTTTGTACTGGTGGTATTCGCTGCGAAAAATCCACTTCTTATCTAAAAAAACTGGGCTTTGAGGAAGTTTATCAATTAAAAGGCGGGATATTAAATTACTTAGAATCCATGCCAGCAGAAGATTCGCTATGGGAGGGAACCTGTTTTGTATTTGATGACCGCGTTGCCCTTAATCATCAATTAACCGGCTTTGAAAAGGGTGCAATTGATACTGAATGGAAAAATAAGCATAGAAAAAAACAACAACCTGAGGAAATAAAGAGTTAAATCATTAATGTTGATTTTTTTGCTACTGTTTCTTCCGATTACTGGGGCAAAGGATCTGCCTCCATCAATTTTTCGTTACCTACTAGGTACCCCCGCTTTTATTCCTTTTCAAAAGGCATATCTTCAATGCTCTCTTGTGAACCATAGCTAAGCAAGTGAGTTATTAGGAACTAGAAAAGTAAACCGCTTGAGCTTGGCCTACTAATCCAGAAATACTTCTTTCATAAAAAAGAGATATTATTAATCCACTATCTCTTCAGATTCAGTGTGCTGCCCTATTCCTTTAGCAATTCTACGTAACACCTTCATACGTAATGAAATTACGGTTAATTGAAAGAACTTGTGAGATCAGTATTTTGCCTATCTTTTTCCTCTGGATTCTCGATCGCGGACTTTGATTCTTCTTTAACATAGAAAAGGGATTGCTTGAATTGACTTACCGATTTAGCCAGCCCTTTTTCTCTTCCAAGATAAAACATACCGGTTCCAACAAAACCAACTGCCCCAACACCAGCTCCTACGCCAACAGAAGCAGTTAATCCGATGGCGCCAACTGCAGAGAGCAATAAGCTTGTTCCTCCACTTGGAATAGCAGCTAAAATTCCAACAACAACTAAAGAAGCACAAGCAAAAATCATTAATGCAACACCTAGCGCTTGCCATTTTGGTGAAGCTTTACCCGATACATTATTTGCTAGCGCTGCAAGCCGTTTGCTATTTTCTTGAGTTTTTTGTGGATCGTCTAACTCTCTCATGGCTTTGTTGGCTGCAAATAATACCAGAGACAAATCACTAAGAGAGCGCGAGTTCAAATTTTCTGGGTTCCTTCCCGCAATGATCTTCTTAACTTGCTTTATTACTTCGTTTCCTTTACAAATCATCAACGGTTCTGTGGAATTTCTCAAATTCTCTTCAAATTGACGGAAATAATCCTCGTATTCATCTTTGGCAAATCTACATGGTCTCTTTAGAAAATCAACCTCGTCAACTTCGTTTAGCTTATTGGT
This sequence comes from Legionella micdadei, assembly GCF_000953635.1. Lineage (NCBI taxonomy): Bacteria > Pseudomonadati > Pseudomonadota > Gammaproteobacteria > Legionellales > Legionellaceae > Legionella > Legionella micdadei. The sequence continues at coordinate 360,666 of NZ_LN614830.1, read as the reverse complement.
TTTTGCACTTTTGAGATAAAACTCACGCTGGGCCTCTGGAGAGAATGTTGCCTCCCCGAGTAGATCATTAGCAATGGAATCGCTTTTCATCCCAGTAGACCCATGCACATGGTGAGAGGCAATTTCGGCGGCATTTCCACCTGCTGCGCGTACAGATTCGATATTTCTAGTGCTTAATCCCTTGCTTTTGTATCTCTTCTTCATCCAATCTTGAGTCGACTTTTCAACTGCAGTTCCCGTTCTATCCTGGCCACTTGCACAATGAATAACACTAATGGTGTCTTCCGTATTACTTGCGGCTAAAATAACCTTACTTACGCTTTTGAGGCGCTTCGCTTTTTGGAAAGGAGCAATTCCATGTGGCGGCTCTTCTTCCCCAAAATTTAATCCTTCAGCAATATCCAAAGCTCGAAGAGTCCCTTCAGGATTGGTTGCCATGTAAGACATCTTGTCCGATTTTTCTTCTCGTCCTCTTGTTGCTTGAGACACGTGCTTAATTATAGTGGATTGATTTTCACTAAACGTGTAAGTATTCAATGTGGTAACATGAAGATTCAATGTGTCAACATCGCCACCCATTCTTGCTGCGGCAGCAGCACGCACTTGTTCCAAATTTTCGCGTGTATGTATTTGAATTACTTCACTTTTTTCACCTTCACCAATAAAAGCCGGTGAACCCATTCGAGCTAACCAAAGCACATCTTCATCTTGAGCCTCTAACCCATCAACATCAGGAGGGAGCTCATCAACGATTTGAATTAATTCATTTTTAACAATAAACGCATTTTTCGCACCAACCAGATGCGTTTTACGTGCCTGGGCTGGTAAAGCAGTATCTGGTTTAGCAATCAACTCAGCAAACAAATAATCTGCTTCTTGTGTTGCAAGATTACGAATTGTGTGAGCGTTTTTCTCATCCTCAAATGGATACGGGATTAGTGTTTCAAGTTGTTGAAGGGCTTCTATCTGGACTGGTGTTTTTTCGGTAACAGGATATTGTGTCTCCCGTTGCAAAATATGTGCAGACTCATCATAGGTCAAAGTAACCATCGTGCGGGCAGGAGAAAGTACGCTAGATAGATCACGGTAATAAGCCAATAATTTTTCAGCGTCCTTTTTACTTTCACACCCCCTAGTCAAGTTAGCCTCATGAAGTTGCTTCACCAAAAAGGTGTTAAATGCTTTTTCTTTTTGGGTAATGAGCGCATTCTTCTGGGAATTAGAACCTTCTCCCTGTGCAATTTCTAGAATTTCCCTGCACAATGAGCCAAATTCAGTTTTGATCTCGTCACGAAGCTCCCGCCCATGAGCGCCATGTTTTTTATCAATCGCAAAGTCGATGGGGCGTAACCGGGACAGGCAACGTAACAAAGCATTATTAGCCTCAATCACAGGTGCATCATGGGACATCCGCTGGCCAAGAGGGGTAGCACGAGTCGCATCCCTCAACCACGTATTTGTGCCATTATCAAGGGTAGAGACAATACCAAATTGCGCATCATTTACCTCGCGCAATAAATCACTCATTGCCCCATAATTAATTTCGCCTTCAAGTAGACTCTCTTCAACCAGCTCTGGGTTAAGACAAAATTCGTGTCCAACTTGTTGAGTTAAGCCTTTAAAAAGTTCGCTGTGTTCTCTGGGCATGGCAAACTCTATTTTTAAAATGTAATTTTAATTATATTAAGGGAAAGTTAAGATAATATTAACTGTATTGTGGGGCTAACATGCAACGTATGCTGCTTACTCTCTTTCTTTATGCCTTGAGTCAAACAGTCTGGGGCCTCCCTAAAGGATTTGTTTATTTACGAGATATTGAGCCAAGCATTATCCAAGATATACGTTATGCTACAAGTTATAATTTTATTGGCCGTCCGATCCCTGGATATCAATCTGGCCGCTGTATTCTCACTCGTGAGGCAGCCGAACATTTAGCCAAAGTACAAGTAGCTGCGAATAAATTAGGCTATACCCTTAAAGTTTATGACTGTTATCGACCTCAAACTGCAGTGGAAGCTTTTTACCAGTGGAGCCTCGATCCTGACGATACTCGCATGAAAACTTCCTTTTATCCGCGCGAAGACAAAAAGGATTTATTTACCAAAGGCTATATCGCTAAAGGATCCGGCCATACCCGAGGAAGCACCATCGATTTGACTTTAGTCAAAATCGGGACAAAATATCCTGTTGTTAATTCGGCCATTACTCGTTGCTTTGATAAAACTAACCACTATCTCAATGATGATTCCATAGACACGGGCACTCGGTTTGATTGCATGGATCCAAGCGCTGCCATTTTTTATTCTGATTTAAATAAGAAACAAAAAGCCAACCGGGCATTGCTTCGTAATCTGATGACAGAAAATGGGTTTAGATCCTATCCTCAAGAGTGGTGGCATTTCACCCTTAATAATGAACCCTATCCAAAGACCTATTTTAATTTTCCTGTAAAATAGCGTTTTGAAGTTATAACTGGTCACTAAGATCCTTGAATACTTGTTAAAGGTGGCCTACCTTTACTCTGGGAGGCCAAAATGTGGTTAACTTACGCCATTATTGCTGCTATTTTATGGGGATTTAATTATGCTCTGGCTGAAAAAATACTACAGAGTATATCCCCCGTTAGTTTATTGGCTTTAGAAATGCTTTTCGGAGCCATTTTTTTTACGATCGTTTCCTATTTCACAACCATGAAGAAAGATTTTCACCTATTACTCATCGATCCTAATGTTCGCTGGCTAACGATCATCGAAATTATCGTCGTTCTGCTCGCCAGTTTTTTCATTGTGGCTTCTATTCACATGAAGAATGCCACTGTAGCGGGGATTATTGAATTAATTTATCCCCTATTCACTATCTTTTTTACCTGGTTTTTATTTCATGAATTGCATGTAAACCTTGCCGTTATCATCGGAGGCATTTTTATTTTTGCAGGTGTTGTTATCATAAGCCTTGCCTAATGACGTAGACGTACTTCTGCTTGACATTGGAATTAATTTAAATACATACTGTACACAATTTATATTAATTTAAAGTATTCCCTCGTTCATAAAATGAAGCTACCTGATTTACGAAATCGAATGATGCGCCGCCTGGGCACTGTTGTCCAGGTTGGGCAGGTTTATTTGTGAATCAGCGTTAAACAAATGATCTTCTCAATACCAGTGCCCAGGATACCTCAGTTCCTTTTTCCAAAAAGGAACCCACTTAAAACGCGATCACTACTTAATTTCAGCATAAAACAAACCTGCTGAATTTAAATTTAAGTTCGAGGTATTTATGGCTAGTACAGCAAAAGACATACAAGCTTCTCTTGTGCATATTCCTTTTATACTAAAATCCTACATCCAAGAAAACATCAAACCGATATCCGCAAAATATTCATATCCAAATGAAAGAGGGATAAACCCAGCCTTTCAATCCCTTGCTGAAGTAAAGTCTCGATTACAACTAAACGAAAAACGGATTTTTGTACTTCGCAGCGATTTTATTATTGCGACCGGCGTTAAAAACGCTTACCAGGAATACCATTACCATGGTTTGGAGGATGTCATTGACCCTGCACTCCATCAATATATCGATTGGACCGACCGTTATGGACACCCGTCACTTACTCAACCCGATGGAAAATATAATGGCCAGGTCTATTACGCTGGTTTTGTTTGCCAACGACGAGATCACCTGGAAGTATTCCTGTCCTCAGGCCGGTTTAACCGGTCTGATAGGGTTGAAGAAGGTATCTTTCCTTTGTCAGAAGAGCAAACTCACATTATTGAATCTTACCTCGTTTTAAACTTCAGTAAGTCCTATGGGGAACAAGACGTCGTTTTTTATGATACGCAGCCTGGCAAACAAGACGATGAAGATTCTGCGTTGTTTTTTACCGATACTCCTTTCCCTGTCGTTAAGCAATACAGGCGGTATTCTCAAGAATCCCTTGCCAAAGCTGCGGCTTGTGCTGAGGCAGCGTTAAATTATGCCAAGGCACGAAAGTATATCCGTTTAAACATAGCCCCTGTTAAGCCTAAGTATTCTTATCCAGGAGAAGATAATATCAACCCAGCTTTCGAGAATATTGAGCAAGTCTCGTACCCATTACAGCACCTTGAAAAACGAATCTGGGTTTTAAGGTCAGACTTTCTTTTAGCTACAGGTGTCAAAAATGCGTATGAAAAAGAATATAATTATCGTGGAATCGCAGACACGTTCAGTGAAGCAAGTTTTAAATTTATTAATTGGGACGACCGCTACGGCCATCCTTCACTCACTATTCCTGAAGGTAATTATGATGGATCAGCTTTTTATGCGGGCTATCTTTGTCAGCGTAAAGGGTATTTGCAAGTTTATTTAGCCTCAGGACGATTTGATCGGAATGATTTGGATGAAAATCAAGTTGCTATCTTGGAGGCTTATATCGCAGCTCAATTTCAAACTGCATATGGTCAACAAGAGATTGTTTTTGATTATGCCAATCCCGATAACTCTTATTACCATACTACCTTTTTTGGTCATGGCATTTTTTCAAAAGATAATCCCCAGCGCCGTTATGATGCCGCAAAAATAAGGGAAATTTTGACAAACATCCCAGCAAAAGAATCAATTAAGGAAATCTCGCAAACATCGCACTGTAATATAATCTTGAGATAGTAAGCCTACTGGCTTACTATCTCAAGCAACTGCTTCGCGAATAATCCAAATCCGTTGGGCGGGTCCAAGTGAGTCAACGGATTGGGTCCATAACACCAATGGTTTGTCTCCTGTTCCAGAGGGCATTGATTGAGAGAATAGAACAACAGCAAAAGAATATTTTTTCCGCAATGCCTGTAATGTATTCAACACCCGGGCTGCATCAGCTTGATTATCTTTAAGTACAAGCTCGTTACCGCGATAAATAACTGCAACAGACTGTCCTTTGAGTGACTGCTTCACGACAGTTTCAAGGCGTCGCCATCTCGCCTGCCTACCGCGTTGTAGTTCTGCTTGAGTAGGGTTTTGCTGATACTTAATTCGATTATTTGATGAGAACACCCTAGATAAAATATTGTTGCCTGGTTTTTGCTGCAAAAAATAGGTGCATAACGAATCCACTAAAGAGCGGTAACGCCCTGAAATGGAAGGACTGGTGCCTGGACGATTGTTAATAAAAATAGCAAAAGCCAGGGTATGCGCATTGGCCGTGTACAAATAGCCGGAAAGACTAACGACACCAGTCATTGTTCCTGTTTTTGCACGCACCATATCTTGCTGATTAGGCTTTTTGAATCGCCGTTGCAGTGTGCCATCTCGTCCTGAAACAGGCAAAGCGGCAATATACTCATAGGTGAGAGGGAATCGCTCATATAAAAAGCGAAGTAAACTCGCTGTCTGGTTTGGTGTTAGTAAATCATGCCGAGATAAGCCCGAACCATCCGTTAACACCGCATTTCCGAGCTCAATGCCCGTTTGTTGTTGAATGAATTTTTTTACAATGAATTGCGCTTCACTCCAATCAACAGGGGAACCATTTAATTTCTCTGCGGCATGCAAAAACAGACTATCCGCATACAAATTATCAGATGGTTTTAATGTATCTGCCATCAACTGTGAGATAGGTTTTGAGTTCTCGCTTGCGATTAATAATGATCCAGATGGCGCTTTACCGAGCAAAACATCCCCCTCAAATGCAATGTTTGCTTCACTGAGTTGCCGTTTAATTAGCCCTTGGGCATAAGTAAGAGGATTCCGGATTGCCATCTTCTGCATAACTGCCCATTGACCAACCCCCACACAACCGCGCACAGTTAGGTGGTTATCCTTATCCATTGAGAAATCGACCCCGCAATGTGCTGAAGTTGCCTTGGTCTTCACTTGGTTATTGATAGCAATACTTCCACTCGCGTCATCGGTTTCTATTATCGCTGGTTCCCCTGGTTTATCGGCAGGATTAACAGTGACCATTAAGCGATTAGTATCAATCATTAAGGGAGCTGCAGGTGCCCCATAGCTGTAGACTAAATCTGTCGCCATCCATCCTGGCGGATAAGGATTTGCTACAGCATGACTACTGTCGATATAAACATTGCCTTGAATTCGATTAATGTGCCAAGCTTTTAATCCAGCTATCAGCGAAGCGAGACGGTCATGGCTAAAAGAAGGATCCCCCGACAAGTGCAAGTATAATGAACCTTTTAAAATGCCCTGTTGTAGTTGCGTCGCATTGGTACTCAACTGATTCCTAAACCGGTAATCAGGCCCTAAAACCATTAACGCTGCCGCATCCGAAAAGAGCTTCATGTTAGAGGCGGGAATGAATGTGCGCGACTGGTTACGGCTATAAAGCGTTGCCCCAGTAGTCAAATCAATCACCTCGATGCCGATATTCATTGTGGGGTCAATTTGATTAATCAATCGATCTGCGCCACTCTGAATACTGGCATAAGGAGATGCCGATAAAAAAGCACATAACAGTCCCGACAACATCCTTTTCATCAATTTAGATTCCTTGGTTGAAAAGTGTTAATAAAGAAATTCGGTCAATCTTTGCTGCATCAATTCATGACTTGCGCGAAAGGATAGGGAACCGAGCTTGGTTGCTTAATCATAACGCAACCCCATTCGCTCCAAAAGCCCTGCTAGGGTGTCATTATCAAAAAATTTTACTTGCAACCAACCCCCATCACCATTGTCATTCGTGATCTGTACGGGTGCGCCGATTTGCTCGGCAAGTCTTGTCTGTAGACGCTCGATATCTCGATCTTTCTTAGGATTAACATGAGTACACTCATTCGATTTAAGTTCCCTCACTTTTTTTTCGAGTTGCCTTACTGACCAATCGTGAACATCAATTTGCTCAGCTAATGAAATTTGCTGGGTCGAAGACAATCCAACGAGCATCCGTGCATGTCCAAGCGAAAGCTGACCGGCTCTAAGTCGGTGTTGCACTGGTTCACAGAGCGTGAGTAACCGCAAAATATTGGCAATGTGGCTGCGTGACTTGCCCACCAAACTTGCTACTTCCTCTTGTTGGAAATGAAATTCATCGAGCAAGCGTCGGTACCCATTGGCTTCCTCAATTAAATTCAAATCCTGCCGCTGGATATTTTCAATTAAAGTGACTGCTGCTGCTTGGCTATCGCTATAGTCGCCAATTAAGCAAGGCAATTCTGCTAATCCCGCAATCATCGCTGCACGCCATCGCCGCTCGCCCGCTATGATTTCGTAACGCTCTTTAGCCAGCTCTCTCACGACTAATGGTTCGATTAAACCTTGGGTTGCAATGGATTGCGCCAATTCTTGAAGGGCTTTCTCTTCGAAATTCATTCTTGGCTGGTATTGTCCACGCTGTAACCATTCGATTGGAATAAGTTTAAATTGTGTTTTCATAACAACAGAGGATACAAAAGAGTGGTTTATTTTTTCATAACCACTTCTTGCTAGGCAAATAAAACTTGCTGCCCGGGATAAAAATAACCAGCAGCATCAACGATTATGCTGCAGGTGCGACCGAATTTTGCACTTCGTATTGCTCCCTTTCCAAAGGCCTGGTTTCGCGAGCAAAAAGGCTGAACGCAGACTTACCAATTCCTTTAGCCATCTGACGCTGGACTTCCGCACCCAGCAAACGATTGTTTTCCATTAATGCTTTCGCTTCGGTTTTTATATAACTGTCATCAGACGCTAAAATTTTAACCAGGTATTGGGCTGCCTTCTGGATCCCTGATATTTTTCCACTTTCCGCATAATCTTGGCTTAAAGCCAACATAGCATTGGTAAGGCCTTGATCCGCAGAGGCTTTCATCCAAGTTAAATATAGATGAGAATTTTTAGGATAAAGTTGTGCCAGTTGATATTGCGCCATTTTATTACCGTCAACTGCCAATACTTTAACTTGTTTCATCAAAGCTAGCGCCTCAGCTTTAGCATAATAATTGTCAGGATTTGCAGTTACTGCTTTAGCTAAATGACCTAATTCATTAATTGAAAGGATAGATGACATCGTTTTACGGTTTAAAAATTTTATTAAGGTTAAACGATATCTGAATAAAATTAACTCAATATTAAGTGCCTAAGCGTTTACAAAATTTTTACACTTTATCGTAAAGCGACCAGCCTAGATGAAATAACATATGAGCAATAATGGCAGCCAATAGTCCGTACTGCCAGAACAACCAACCGAAAAGAAGAGCCTGCCCAAGGTTTAATAAAAGCACGGCATAGATAAAACGGCGCCTTGGCTGACAGCCTGCAGCTAAGTATGCAGGCAGTTGACCAAACGCAAAGAAGAGTCCGCTCAGAAAAATGGAGCCCCAAATTATCAGAGGGGTATTACGGCCGGAAAATAGAATAGAAAAAAATGCAATCACATTCATCAATCCCCAACGCGCAAGCACTTCCTCGACAACACCCCCATAAAGAATACACCCGTCAGGCCGCAATGCTGCACGAATTTTTTTCATAATTTCTAATGTTGCCTCATCAAGAATACTTCCAACCACGGCGTAATATAAGACAAAGAAAACGAGCAACCCGCCTAACGTGTAAAGTAAAACAGGGAGGATTAAGTTTTGAAGTACACCCAAGACGGGTTGCCCAAGCAATAAGGCATCTAGTACAGGCGCATTGAGCCCTGTACGCAATGACAAGACAGCACCTGCAAAACTCATTAAAAAAACCATTAGTAATGTTTGGGCGACAGCGAGGCGGCTGATCCGTGTCCTTAATTCTTCGCTGTTATCAGGCAATAACAAATAAATCAGGCGCGGAATGGCAATAAATGTCCCTGGAAGTGAAAGAAAAAATAATACAGTAATCAGTGGCCAATTGATTTGCATCAGTTCCTCTTAGGCAGTATCGCTATTAGCAAGTGCGGAAAGGCTATAATTTATGTAATACACTATAAAAAAATCCATCTCCGTTCGCTTCAGCAGGGAAAATTTGCCAACCATGGCCTGTCGACCGCCCCCAGGGCATATTTTCTGCCACGAATTGACAATCCGATGTACTGGCAACAAAACGCGCTATCTGCTGCTCATTTTCTTCTTTCATCACTGAACAAGTCGCATACACGAGTAAACCTTTTGGCGCCAATAAAGCCCATAGAGATTGCAATAAGCGGTATTGTAAATCAACTACCTTATTAATCTCTTCTTCGGTGCGCAATAATTTTATATCAGGATGACGCCTAATCACTCCCGTCGCCGAACAAGGCGCATCAAGAAGGATGCGATCAAATTGCTTACCATCCCACCAATTGTTTGGCTGCAGCGCATTACCCTGTAGTATGTTTGCTTTTAAACCTAAACGGGATAAATTTTCAGCAACTCGCCGTAAGCGTTTTTCGTCTACATCAAGGGCAACGCACTCAGCCAACCTTGGTTCAGTTTCTAAAATGTGGCAAGTCTTGCCTCCTGGGGCACAACAAGCGTCAAGCACGCGAAGTCCCGGTTGCAAATTCAAAAGGGATGCTGCGATTTGTGCTGATTCATCTTGCACTGAGACATCACCATCAGCAAACCCCGGTAAATCCTGAACATCGCAAGGTGTTTCCAAAGTTAACCCCACAGCAGAATAGGGTTGTAGCCTTGCCCTTATAGAGCATTGTGCTAAGCGTTCCGCGTATTGATCTCTTTGGGTACGCCGGGTATTTATACGCAAACCCATAGGCGGATGACTATCGTTTGCTTTTAATATATCTTGCCAATCCTGTGGCCAATCAGCTTGCAATCGCTGCATAAACCAATCAGGATGGCCATAAACAAAATCCTTATTTGCTTTTAAACGGGCCAAGATTGTCTGCTGATCCCGACAGAAAGTTCTTAAGACTGCATTGACCAAACCTTTGGCCCAGCTTTTTTTTAATTGCTCTAGTAAAGCCACTGTTTCTTTCACCACAGCATAATCTGGCTTTTGCATATAATGCAATTGGTATAAGCCCATGAGCAAGACAAGCCAAATCTCCAGCACCTTTGGGCGTTTATTTACCAGACAGTCTGCTAATGCTTGTAAGCGATAATACTGTCGACAAACACCAAAACAAATTTCTTTTGTCATGGGAGACAGGTCATTTCCGGCATTTAACAGGTGTGATAAAGGAATTTTCTCTTGCAACAGTTTTAGTAGGATGCGCAGTGCCTGTAAGCGCTCATTTTTTTTCATCGTAAAACCAAATTGACATGAAGCTGGGAACGACCAGCATTCAACCACTCGCCTACCGTCATTGCCTTGCCACCGGGAAATTGGATTACCTCGATCATTAATGCTTGCTCGGCTGTTGCCACTAGCATCCCTTTTTTATCGAGAGCAAGAATAGTTCCTGGTACCGCGTTATGGGAGATATTAACAGCATGTGCCCGATGAACACGCAACACTTCTTCGTTTACCTTGGTATGAGCAATAGGCCAAGGGTTAAAAGCTCGAATTTGTCGATCGATTTCCACCGAAGTCCTTTGCCAATCGATCGCTGCATCTTCTTTTTTGATTTTTGCAGCATAAGTTGCCAGGGTATTATCTTGTGGTTTTGGCTTTGCCACCCCAGCCGCCAGCGCATCTATTGTGCTTAATAAGGGGGTGATAGCCAAATGCGCCAGTTTATCATGGAGAGTCCCCGCTGTGTCATCCGGAGAAATTGGACAACTTACTTCCTCTAATTTATCCCCAGTATCCATCCCTGCATCCATTTGCATAATGGTTACCCCTGTCTCTTGGTCACCGTGCAATATTGCTTGCTGAATAGGTGAAGCCCCACGCCAGCGCGGAAGTAAAGAAGCATGGACATTGATGCAACCTAAGCGAGGCAAAGATAAAATTTTTTGCGGTAAAATAAGCCCGTAAGCAATGACAACCATGAGGTCGGGTTTAAGTGCAGCTAACTCATCGAAAGCCTCTTCATTTTTAAAATTTAGCGGTTGATAAACAGGGATTTGATGCGCTAAAGCCCAATTTTTAGCTGCCGAAGGTTGCAGCGTCATTCCCCGCCCTGCTGGCCTATCAGGCTGTGTATATACAGCTAATAATTGATGATGTGATGCGGCTAAAGCACCAAGGCACGGGAGTGTGAACTCCGGTGTGCCAGCAAAAACAATCCCTAATTTATTCATGGCTTACGTGCATGCAAACGTTTGAATTTGTCAAGCTTCCTACGCGCCATTGCTCGCTTTAGTGGCGAAAGCAAATCAACAAATAACTTGCCATTCAGGTGGTCAATTTCATGCTGGAAACATTCTCCTAAAACACCCTCACCACTCATTTCATATTCCTTGCCAAAGCGATCGAGCGCACGAATGGTTACTTTTTCTGCACGAACCACTTTGTCATAAGCACCGGGTACAGATAAACAACCTTCCTCGTATTCAACTTCACCTTCCTTGGCAATGATTTCTGGATTAATTAAAACTAATTGCTCTTTTTTATCGCCAGCAATATCAATCACTGATAAGCGTAGACTCACTCCGATTTGGGGTGCAGCAAGTCCTACCCCCCTTGCGTGGTACATCGTTTCAAACATGTCGTCAATTAATGTTTGCAAAGCATCATCAAAATGTTCGACCGGTTTTGCAATTTGCCTTAATCGCTCATCCGGCAAATAAAGAATTTTACGAATTGCCATAAATGTCTATTTCATTGCGAATAATGCGTGATATTATCGCTAATACCTCGCAAAGCTGCAAGACGGACACTCTTGCAAAAACGGATATTGATTTATGGATAACAAATATTATTTGCTCGCCCTTAACAGAATCCAACAAATCGGCCCAAGGACAATTCTAAAGCTGCTAACCTATTGGCCTAAGCTCGAAGAAATGTTTCGATTAACCTCCGAGCAATTGCAAACAGCCGGACTCACACCACAACTTGCCGAGTCAATTTGCCAGTTTGATTTTAGCGAAGTCGATGTAGATTTACGTTGGGAAGAAGAAACCAATCACCATTTATTGACTTGGGATGATCCTAATTACCCGTTGTTACTTAAAGAAATTCATGATCCGCCACCTGTTTTGTATTTACAAGGCAACGCTTCAAGCCTCCATCAAGCGTCAATTGCGATTGTCGGTAGTCGTAAACCATCAATAACTGGTGCAGAAACCGCTAAGCGTTTTTCTTTTGAATTAGCTTTAAGCCAACTAACGGTTATCAGCGGCCTCGCTTTAGGCATCGATGCCCAAGCTCATCAAGGATGCATAGAGGCTAATGGTCTAACCATCGCCATTTTAGGAACAGGAATCGACTGCGTTTACCCACGACAACATGGCCAACTCGCACAAAAAATTTGCGAGAAAGGTTTATTGGTGAGTGAATTTCCCTTAAAGGTAGGTCCCAAAGCTGGACATTTCCCTCGTAGAAATCGTATAATAAGCGGTTTGGCATTAGCTACGTTAGTGGTTGAAGCAACCATTCGGAGCGGCTCATTGATTACAGCGCGCCTCGCTTTGGAACAAAATCGCGACGTATTAGCCATACCAGGCTCTATTTACAACCCGCAAGCGCGCGGCTGTCATCATCTACTGCAACAAGGAGCAAAATTAGTTACATCAAGTCAAGAAGTAATTGAAGAGCTAGGACTGGATAACCTAGTTATAAAGCAAAGTAATACGACGCAATCCCTTGCCAGAGATAACAAAAACCTAGTAAAGTGCATTGGCTTTGAAATTACGACTGTTGATCAAATTGTTAGGCGAAGCAGTTTAAGTGTTGAAGAGGTAGCTTGTGGTCTAGCCACACTGGAAATACAGGGTATCATTAAAGCCGTACCCGGGGGTTATATGAGGTGTTCATATGAAAGATAGCTTGTTTGAGATGTTAATGAGTTTTTTTGAAAGAAGTTTATCTCAATTAAAAGAAAGCAACAACGCTAACAATGGCGAAGAGGAGCCTGAGCTTTTCGATGCCTCAACATTAGAAAAACGTACCGTAATAATAAAATCCCCACAACAAACCGCGATGCGTGTTTTTACCGATGATGAAAAACAGAAATTCACTAAAGCAAGTTATCAATTTTTAATCCGGCTAATGCTCTGGGATATTATCGCTCCAGAAACCTTAGAGCTTATTATAAATCAGCTGTTATTCTCAGAATCGCGATATGTTACTTTGCAAGAAACCAAGTGGACTATTCGTAATACGCTTGCAGAAAGTCTCGATGCAGCTCAGTTAGCTTTTCTTGATCTTGTGCTATATCAAAAAGAAGATAAATTGCCATTGCATTAATGGTCACAAAGAGAAAAGGTTAATTTCTTATGAGCAAACATTTGGTTGTCGTGGAATCACCCGCGAAAGCTAAAACGATACAAAAGTACTTAGGGGAAGATTACGATGTTCTCGCCTCTTACGGCCATGTACGCGATCTTCCTCCGCGCAAGGGTTCGGTTAACCCTGATAAGCAATTTGCAATGACTTATACTCCCATAGAGAAGAATGTTCGTCATATTGAATCCATTGCTAAGGCTTTAAAAAAATCTGATTCGCTTTTATTAGCCACCGACCCTGACCGCGAAGGTGAGGCCATTTCTTGGCATGTGTATGAGCTCATGAAAGAGCGCAATTTGCTCAAAGACAAGACAGTACACCGTATTTTTTTTAATGAAATCACCAAATCGGCAATTAAGGAAGCCCTGAACAACCCTCGTTCTATCTCGATGGATCTAGTCAACGCACAGCAAGCAAGACGTGCTTTGGATTACCTTGTCGGTTTTAATCTTTCACCTCTTTTATGGAAAAAAATTCGCAGAGGACTCTCAGCTGGCCGAGTGCAAAGCCCTGCATTACGACTTATTGTCGAACGCGAGGAAGAAATTGAGCGTTTTGTTGCTCAAGAGTACTGGCGAATCGTTGCTCAATGTGAGCATAACAATACTCCCTTTGAAGCCAGGTTGACTTATTTTGATCAAGAAAAATTGCAGCAATTTTCTGTCACTAAGTCAGAGCATGCCCACCACATCAGGGATAATTTGATCAAGCAAGCTCAAGGCATCTTACTAGTCAAAAATATTGAAAAGAAACAGCGCAAGCGTAAGCCCGCGGCTCCTTTTATCACCTCTACTTTACAACAAGAAGCAGCACGCAAATTGGGCTTCACTGCTCGTAAAACCATGATGGTCGCCCAGCAATTATATGAAGGGATCGACATTGGATCTGGTGCAGTGGGTTTAATCACCTATATGCGTACCGATTCAGTTAATTTAGCAAATGAAGCAATTGAGGAAATTCGTTCTTATATTCATCAGCGCTATGGGGAAGACAATTGCCCAAAAGCCCCTCGCATTTTTAAAACTAAATCAAAGAATGCACAAGAAGCCCATGAGGCAATTCGCCCCACTTCAATCAAACGTACGCCTGAAATAGTGCAACAAGCACTTACCACTGATCAATTCAAACTTTATAACCTCATTTGGAAACGTACTATTTCCTGCCAAATGGCTGATGCTGAGGTGGATACGGTTGCTATTGATTTAGCTTGCGGCGAAGGGAATTTATTTCGTGCAAATGGCTCAACCATTACCTTCCCGGGCTTCCTCACTGTCTACGAAGAAGGTCGCGATGATTCTCAAGATGAAGAAGGCTCAAGTTTATTACCCGCATTTAAAATAGGCGAAAAAGTGAGATTGCAAGACATTCTTGCAAGCCAACATTTTACAGAACCGCCACCACGTTATTCCGAAGCATCGCTCGTTAAGGCTTTGGAAGAGTACGATATTGGGCGGCCTTCCACCTATGCCACGATCATTCATACTTTACAACAACGTGAATACGTCATTGTGGATAAAAAACGCTTCATTCCAACCGATGTGGGACGAATCGTTAATCGTTTTCTCACCGGTCATTTCACGCGCTATGTTGATTATAAATTCACCGCTGAACTTGAAGATACTTTGGATGCTATCTCGCGAGGGGAAAGGGAATGGGTTCCCGTATTAGACGAGTTTTGGCAACCTTTTATCAAACAAATTCATGTCACTGATGAACAGGTTCAACGTAAAGATGTCACCACTGAAACGCTAGATGAACAATGTCCCAAATGCGGAAAACCTCTAGCAATCCGCTTAGGAAAGCGAGGTCGTTTTATTGGCTGCACAGGTTATCCAGAATGTGATTACACCCAAGATCTCAATAGCAACGAGGGTGAAAAAGCTGAACCCGAAATTGTTGAGGGGCGTACTTGCCCAGATTGCGGAGGTTCATTGCATATTAAGACCGGACGTTACGGGCGTTTTATCGGTTGTAGTAATTACCCACAATGCAAGCACATCGAGCCGATTGAAAAACCAACTGACACAGGCGTAGAATGTCCCAAATGCCATAGTGCTAAAATCCTCAAGCGTAAATCCCGTAAAGGGAAAATATTCTATTCTTGTGGCAATTATCCCAAATGCGACTATGCTTTATGGAATGAACCCATTGATAAGCCTTGCCCTCAATGTGCTTGGCCTATATTAACTGTAAAAGAAACTAAGCGATCTGGCCGACAAATTATTTGCCCAAATGAGAGTTGTAACTATACTTCAAAGGAAGAAGAGTAGATCCTGGAGATATCAGTTAGCCATTAAGCTAAATGATTCTCACCCATACTAGTCTCAGTCTGTTCATGAGGAGCAGTGAGCCATGGGATAGTTAAGGAACTTCAGGCTAATAAAAGGAAATTTTAGCAATGCATTTACTATTCGATTTTGATGGCACTTTAGTTGATAGTTTTTATTGTGTAGTTGACAAAATAAATCAATTAGCTGAAGTGTTTCATTTTAAAAAAATTGAAGAGCATGAAGTAGAATATATCCGCGAGATGTCCACCAAAGAACTTCTTAATTTTTTAAGGATTCCTTTTTATAAAACGCCAATACTGATTCGACAAATAAGAAAACTTTTGCATAATGAAATGCCTACAATAAATCCGGTTGCTGATATTCATCCCACTCTTGAAAAGCTTCATTATGCTGAATTTTGTCTTGGGATTTTAACATCCAATTCTATTGAAAATGTCATTACGTGGCTTGAGAGCCACGACATGCGCCATTTATTCAAATTTATTCATAATGAATCAAATTTTGTTTCTAAAAGATATTTGCTAAAAAGAACATTAAAAAAATACGATATTGACAAAAAAGAAGTATTTTACATTTGCGATGAAACTCGAGATATTGAAGCTGCTATGAAAAACAACATACAGTCAGTCGCTGTTACATGGGGCTATAACTCAGAAAAAATTCTTTCCCAATATCAACCCACCTTTCTTGCTCAAAAGCCTGAAGATCTATTAATGATATGCGGTTTATAACGGCTCATTTTCCTTCTGTAAAATCATTCCCAAAATAACGACCTTTTATTTTAAAAAGTATATGGTAAATACATCTTTTCTTAGTTGGAATACAAATAGAAATAATTTAATTTTACAAACGAAAAATTTCGTTTTTTTTCAATTGGTACACATTTGCACCCAAGAGTATTTTTTTATGTGCCTTCCTTAAATGATCAATAAAAACCTGCATCGACTCTTGGTTCAAGTATAGGACTCGATCCTCTCCTTCCAGATAGCAATTAAATGTGGAGTAGCCGTTATTAGGTATACCGATCTTTTTTAAGAAATTAACAATTAGGTTAAGATTTCCGTAGCATGAACAAATTACATTTGAATCATGCCGCCTCTCATCACTCCAAATTGCATAAAATTGATTAGTTACAAAGAGATCCACTAAAGTATCCGGATTTTCAAACTTATAAATAGTTTTATCATCGATGTTTAAATCAGCATCTTCAAAATTCTCGAAGACAAAAAATTTATGACCAAATAATTCAAATAGCGTCCTCTCAATTTGAATTTTTCTCATGATCTAACTCTCAAATTTTTAAATCATAACCAGTTTATAAAATCGGCATTGAAAATGAAAGAAATTAAATATGGTAAAATTGTAAATAAATATTACTTAAATTTTCTTAAATTTATTTAAGATATTTTTGTGAAAAACTGTTGAGCACTAAGATTTATTACAGCCAAATAAAATTTGATTTTTAAATAAATAAGGTAAATTTGCTTGTAAAAAATACTTATTATTAGAAAATAAAACAATGAATTTTAGCAAGCTTCCTACAAGAATTTTGGCTTCCTTTAAGATGGCGTGATAGTGAATCACCTTACTATTCGATTAATCTCATCTATCACTTTATGTGATGCAGGAGAATAGCAAGAGAACACTACTTATCTGCTCATATAAAACGATTTAATTTGCCTGATGACTTGAGCTAAGTCTTCTCGAGATACATCAAGATGCGTTACACATCGTACCTTCCCTGCCTTATTAGGTTGCTTAGCAAACAATATGCCTTGTTCGCGCAGATAGGTAGTGTTTAAATAACTGTGTCATCTCTTTTAACTTGTTATAATTTCAACACTTAAAAGAGGTGCCCATGAGTAAGAATAAAAAGATAGATTTATCCAATTTTGATTTCAATGATTTTAAGTCTGAAGCCTTAACGCAATTAAAGTCTGGCCAGTCCCTTACTGGTAAAGACGGTATCTTAACTCCTCTGATCAAAGAGCTTCTTGAAGCAGCCTTAGAAGGTGAAATGGAGGCTCACATTTCTGATTGTCATGATTCAGGCCTAACCAATCGTCGCAATGGCAAAACATCCAAGTTAATGAAATCTACAACTGGTATTTTTGAATTAGACACTCCACGGGACAGAGAAGGACTTTTTGAGCCTGAAATTGTTAAGAAGCGCCAAACAGTATTGAATGAGTCATTAGATAATAAAGTGCTGGCCTTATATGCCCTAGGTATGAGCTATGAAGCCATTAGTGAGCACCTGGCTGAAATGTATGGTCTAGACGTATCCTCAGCTAAAATAAGCCTCATCACGGATAAATTGTTGCCTATGATTACCGAATGGCGCAATAGGTCTTTAGAGTCTATATATCCTATTGCCTTTTTAGACGCGATGCATTTTAAAGTACGTGTTGAGGGCAAAGTCACAAGTAAGGCATTTTACACGGTCCTTGCCGTTACTCCTGAGGGCAAGAAAGATATTTTAGGGCTTTATTTGTCAGAAACTGAAGGCGCGCGGTTTTGGCTTGGTGTCTTAAATGACCTTAAAGCACGAGGGGTAGAAGATATTCTTATTGCGAGTATCGATGGACTTAAGGGTTTTCCCGAAGCTATTGCTGAAGTCTTTCCTAAAACAGAAATCCAACTATGTGTAGTTCACCAAATACGAAACTCCCTGAAGTATGTTGTTAGTAAAGACCAAAAGGCATTCATGGCTGATTTAAAGCTTGTGTATAAGGCCTCTAGCAAAGATTTAGCTGAGCATCATTTGCTTGAACTAGAGGAGAAATGGGGCAAGAAATACCCAGCAGTTATGAAGTCATGGAATAATAACTGGGAGGCTTTGTCTCAATACTTCAAATACCCCGAAGAGCTAAGACGTATCATTTACACCACGAACATCGTAGAGGGGTTCCATCGCCAAATTCGCAAGTACACCAAAAACAAAGGCGCTTTCACTAGTGAAAACGCACTGATAAAGCTTATTTATTGTGCCTGCCAAAAAGTACTGGAAAAATGGAGTCAGCCCATGCACAATTGGGCGCTTATCGCGTCTCAGCTTCATATTTATTTTGAAGACCGTATGAACCTGAGACTTAGATAATCAATGAGGTGACACAGTTAGATGAACACTCTCCGCAGATAAGCCCGTAACTCAAAATAATCTTTCTTAACTTGGATGAATAAGATATTAGTTTGTAAAGCGGTAAGATCGACTTCTATTTCATCAAGCTCAGCTAGCGCTTTGGCAAAAAAATCTGCGTTCTCATGATCTTCGCGCAACCGTTCAACATTATGTTGTAAAGCGTAAATCCCTGCAGCAGCTAAAATACCTGCTTGACGCATTCCACCACCAAGTACCTTGCGCCAACGCCTGGCTTTCTGAATGAGCTCCTCTGAACCACATAACACAGAGCCAATTGGAGCCCCCAATCCTTTGGATAAACAAATTGAAATCGAATCAAAGTGGCTGCTGATGTCTTTCAGGCCGACACCCAGTTTAACAGCCGCATTGAAAACCCTTGCTCCATCTACATGGCTATTAAGCTTATTCGCTCGACAAAAGTTTTGCATTTCTCTTAAGTAATTAAGCGGCAAAACCTTACCTGCCGTGGTATTTTCTAAGCAAAGCAATTTTGTTCTCGGATGATGGTTGTCGATCGCTTTAATGGCCATGGCGACCTTCTCCAGCGGCAAACTTCCATCTGGCGCAAAATCTAAGGGCTGAGGCTGGATGCTACCTAAAACTGCCGCGCCTCCGCCTTCCCACATGTAGGTATGCGCAGTTTGACCGACAATGTATTCGTCACCACGCTCACAATGTGCCATCAAAGCCATTAAATTGGATTGTGTGCCGGATGGTGCAAATACCGCGGCTTCTACTCCCGCTTTATCTGCGATCATTTTCTCTAGCTCGATAACAGTCAAATCTTCTCCATAAACATCATCACCAACTTCAGCGTTCATCATTACAGTGAGCATTTCTTTACTTGGTCTAGTTACCGTATCACTGCGTAAATCAATCCATTTCATAATCTATTCTCACTTCTCACATAGGGTCTGTTGACATTTCAACAGACCCTAGTATTTCCAAAAAAAGAGTAACAATCGGAATACAATTTATTCATTTCTGACAATTTTTTCTTTATGTCCACAATTACTTCCAGCGTTTGACAAGCCTCTTCCAGCCAATTTTGGCGCAGGCAGTAACTATACCAGAGAAGCCAACTATGAAAGCTGAGGCGCCATAATTTGGCGTCTACTTTTGGCAGTTTTCTAGCAAATTCCCCATAACCCATTAGGGTAGCAATAAAATTTTTCTCCTGAAAATCGCAATGTGCTAGCCCTGCACAATTTTCTGCTAGCCCTATTAATTCAATAGTCGGATGAATAAGTCCGGTGCTCTCCCAATCAAGCAAATGGGGCTTTTCTTTGCTACGCCAAATGATGTTTCCAGTATGGATATCGCGATGGCTGAGTACCCATTGATCCGCTTGATAACATGAATTTCCATTGCATTCTTGAGTTAACTCTTTTAACCATTCTGGAAGATCACATTTATCGTATAAAGTAACTGGTGGAAATGGTTTGCCATTGTCAGTAGGTAATTTGAGACAGTGTAATCGAGCTAAAACACCGCCTAATATAAACGCTTGTTGCTCAGTAAACGACGTTAAGAGTTGCCCTTCACAATAAGGAATAATAATCGCTCTTTTGTTTCGCACAGAAAATACTGATTTATCACCTTCTCGATAAGCAGCAAAGGTAATTCCAATTCGCTTAGCAACTGTTGCTGCTATCGATTCGGTGAATTGAAGTGTAGAATCCTCTATCTCCCCTAGCCAAGTTTGTGTGAAAAATTGTTTACATACCCATTTACTGTGGTTAGCGAGTTCAACTAATTCAAGCTGATGTTGGCTACCTTCGCCAAGAGAAGATACTGACAGGATTTCTTGCTTAAGAAATTTTTTAGACCAATGTTGGTTAAATCTCTCACGAATTTCTACGGCTGTCGGAATATGTCCCTGCGAAATGCTGCTGAAATCTTCATCTAGCCGTTTATTCTCTTCTGTTGTGCGCCTTGGTTCTTCATGCGCTTTCATCCTAGAAAATTTTGTAAATAGTTTACTATTCATGCATTAACTGTTCGATATAGCGTCTGCAAGTCAGTGGCTTGTCAAGGAAACCAATCATATGGCGAGTTCCGCCTGTCCCAGTTATCACTAGAGTACCGTAGCGTAAAATGCTACCTAAGACGGATTGCCTAATATCAATGGTTTCTATTTTCGATAGAGGAATGTCAATGGTATTTCTAACAAGCATCCCGGTGCGCAAAATAACCTGTTTTTTCTTAATTGTCAGCGAAGAAAAATGGTAATTAACCCATGTCAAACCACCCCAAACTAAAGCGAATAATAAAAACAAGAGCGCAACCTCTTTTAGTTGATGTATTTTTATGCCAACTAACATTGCAACACAGGCAAGTACAACTGGCCCTAAAAACAGAATCCAATGAAGTTTTGCTGTATATACCACATTGTTATCTGTCATAATTATCCTCTTGTTTAAAAGCCACTTCATTTTGGTTATGATATTGCAGATATCGGAAATTTGCTATGCTATGTTTTTTAAGCTTACAAATCGCTTACCATGATTCGTTCTATTAATCGCTGTCTTAATGATCAACTTCTCGGAATTTGTCAGCGTGTGATACAGCTAGACGAATTAAACCATAAAGTGAAGGCTATTCTCGACCAGCCTTTGCGCGATAACTGCCAAGTGGGTTCATTTAATAAAGGTTGCCTGCTTCTCGCGACATCAAATACTTGGGCTACGGAACTCCGCTACTGCCTTCCTGATTTGCGGGATAAGTTAAGAAAAGCAGGTTTGCCCCAACTGACTACCATTAAAATTGCCGTTATCGAAGATAATCAGAACATCACTTATAAAAAACAAAACAAGACCCTGCTTTCTCCTTCTGCTAGAGAGAGCATCCAAACTACCAGCGAAATTTGCTCTTATCCACCGCTCAAAGCAGCGCTTCGTCGTTTAGCAGAGGAAGGTTAGTACACACGAGCAGATACTGTCTTTAAAGCAAACAAAACAGCCTTTAAATGTTTGTTGCTTTTTAAGACAGTTTCTATAGGGAGCGTTATTCTTTACAAGAATGGATTAGGGCTAAGCCTCAGCAGGAAGAAGCTCGGTCGCGAGCGTAGGTTGATAAGTCTCAGCATCAAAATAAGTATATTCCCAGGCATCTTCGCGAACCATTAATGCGCGTAATAATCGATTATTGAGTTCATGACCTGATTTATATCCTTCGAAGGCGCCGATTAGCCCGCAACCCAAGAGATAAATATCACCAATTGCATCGAGTACTTTGTGAGTGACGAATTCACTCTCAAAGCGCAAACCATCTTCGTTCAGCACACGATAATTATCGACTACTATAGCATTATCTAGACTACCTCCTTTGGCGAGATCACATTCGCGCAATTTTTCGTAATCAGATAAGAAGCCAAACGTTCGAGCACGACAAACTTCTTTCACGTAGGAAGTCGTAGAAAAATCAAAGGTAGCCGTCTGAGGTTTATCGTTAAAGACTGGGTGATCGAAATCGATTGTAAATGAAACCCTGCAGCCATTGTAGGGTAGAAACTGCACGTATTTCTCGTTATCTTCAATACGAATAGGTTTTAAGATACGAAGGAATCGTTTCGCAGCACTTTGCTCTCGTATTCCTGCTGATTGAATAAGAAATACAAAAGGGGCAGCACTCCCATCCATAATCGGAAGCTCAGGACCATTAACATCGACATAGGCGTTATCAATTCCGAGTCCTGCAAACGCAGAAAGCAAATGCTCAACAGTAGCTACTTTCACACCATCCCGCTGAAGGGAAGTGCAAAGCATCGTATCGCCAACCTGATCATATAGAGCGGGAATCTCAACCACTGGGTTTAAATCAGTACGTCTAAAAACGATACCTGTATTAATGGGAGCAGGATGTAAAGTAAGAAGAACCTTTTCTCCAGAGTGCAACCCTACCCCTGTTGCTTGAATGACTTTCTTAGGAGTTCTTTGTTTTATCATTCAGTGATCACCTTTTCAGATATCCCATATTTTGAGCGCAATAAACCGCCGAATCATAACAGCAATTTATTGATCTGTCTAATTTTTTCATGCTGCTTAAGAACAGATTTTATACCGTTCTATAAGTTACTCTACTTGTTCTTCTTGTCGCCGCAAGAAAGCTGGGATATCCAGATAATCAACATCAGGAACTGAAAATTCATTTGTTGATTTTACTGGTGCAGCAGCTTGTTTACGCATCACAGCCGGTCTATCAAGCTGCTGATAATCAAGAGAACCATCGCTGCGTGTTGAATCCACTAGGCGAGCTTTAGCTATTCCCGCTTGCTGTTGACCACGGGCACGTGTGTCACCTAAACCGGTAACAATAACAGTAACCCGCATTTCATCAGTCATCTCTGGATCAATAACTGTACCAACAACGACAGTTGCATCATCAGAAATAAACTCTTTTACCACATCACCAACTTCTTCAAATTCACCAATTGACATATCCATGCCTGCAGTAATATTGACTAAAATACCGCGGGCACCAGAAAAATTGACATCTTCTAATAAAGGCGAAGCAATTGCAGCCTCTGCGGCTTGGCGCGCCCTCTGTTCACCAGTGGCACTCCCTGTTCCCATCATGGCCATACCCATTTCGGACATCACTGTACGAACGTCGGCAAAGTCCACATTAATTAAACCAGGACGTGTTATCAGGTCAGCAATCCCTTTCACCGCACCTAAGAGGACATTATTTGCTGCTTTAAACGCATTAATCAAACTTATATTTTTTCCTAGCACACTCAGCAACTTATTATTAGGAATGGTAATCAGGGAGTCCACATGTTCTGCCAAACGACGAATTCCTTCCTCTGCAGCCAAAGCGCGTTGCCGGCCTTCAAATGAGAAGGGTTTAGTGACCACAGCTACAGTAAGAATACCTAGTTCTTTTGCAACTTCTGCAAAGACAGGAGCTGCTCCTGTACCAGTACCCCCCCCCATACCTGCAGTGATAAACACCATATCTGCGCCAACCAGGACATCCCTTATTCTTTCTCGATCTTCTTCTGCGGCTTCACGGCCAATTTTAGGATTTGCCCCAGCACCTAAACCTTTTGTTAATTCTTCCCCGAGTTGAATGTGGATTTTCGCATTCGAATTTTTCAGTGCTTGAGCGTCTGTATTGGCGCAAATAAATTCGACAAAGTCGATTTTTTCCGCCACCATATGTTCAACAGCATTTCCACCGCCGCCACCAACACCAACGACCTTAATCACGGCATTGTCTTGCTGGCTTTCCGTTAATTCAAACATTTAGACCTCTCCCCACTAAAATTCTGCGATTAGGATAAACCCTTTACGAATAGTTTTTAAGTTCTATACTAGTGCTTTTTTGGTTAAAACTCATCCCGTAAAAGGTATACAACTAAAAATTACCGTGAAACCATTCTTTCATACGCTTCCACATCCCTTTGCCGCTATCGCTCAAGCTTGGGACATTATAACCACCTTCATACTGTTGTTGAAAGCCATGTAGCAATAAACCTACTCCAGTAGCTAATGAAGGGTTCGCTGTTGCTTCGACTAACCCCGAAACATGGTGTGCACAACCATGGCGTACAGGCATTTCAAAACACAGCTCGGCTAATTCGATAGCACCTTTGATGCATGAACCACCCCCCGTCATGACCATCCCCGCGGCAACCCTTTGCTCAAATCCACTGCGTCTTAATTCGTTGCGTACTAAAGAAAATAACTCCTCATAACGCGCGGAAACGACTTCAGAAAGCACTTTCGCCGAAATTTTGCGTCCGGGTCTTTCGCTGACACTTAAAACCTCAAGCATGTCATTTGAGCTGGCCAATTCTGGCATAGCAAAAGCATGGCTAATTTTTATAGCCTCTGCTGCATTGGTCGGGGTGCGAAGCGCCATAGCAATGTCGTTAGTCACTTGATCCCCGGCGATGGGAATTATTGCTGTATGTTGAATAGCCCCCTCAGAGAAAACAGCAATATCCGTGGTTCCACCACCGATATCAATTAAACAAACGCCGAGTTCTTTTTCATCTTCCGTAAGCACCGCATGGCTTGAAGCGAGAGGCTCAAGGATAATATCACTGACCTCCAAACCACAGCGGCGGATGCATTTAGCGATATTCTGTGCAGCACTTACTGCAGCAGTCACGATATGAACTCGTGCCTCCAGTCGAACGCCAGCCATACCAACAGGCTCTCGAATACTACCCTGATTATCGATAATAAATTCTTGGGGTAAAATATGGAGGATTTTTTGGTCTGCTGGAATTGCCACTGCTTTTGCTGCATCGATGACACGCTCGACATCCCCCTGGGAGACTTCAAGGTCACGAATTGCTACTATGCCGTGCGAATTCAAACTGCGTATATGACTGCCAGCGATGCCGGTATAAACTGTTCGCACCTCGCACCCGGCTTTGAGCTCAGCCTCTTGAACCGCTCGCTGAATTGTATTGACGGTTGCTTCAATATCGACAACCACACCACGTTTTAATCCTCGAGAAGGGTGACTTCCTATACCAATGACCTCAATTGCTCCATCTGCAGTCACTTCACCAATAAGCGCTACTACCTTAGAAGTACCTATATCTAAACCGGTGATGATATTTTTTTCTGATTTTTTTGCCATTATCTTCCCGTTCAGTAACTTTTTATCAAGCGTTACCTTGTTTATTTTTCCATTGTACCGCCATACCTCGCGGATACCGTAAATCAACACTTGCTAATTGATCGGCTCGCTCCGCAAACACGGCAGGATATGCCTTGCAAAACCGTGTTATTCGTATATCCAAATCTCGTTTCCCTAAGCGTAACTGCAAACCATTTGCTAAAGTAAGCTCCCAAGCATGATTATCACGCCACTCTAATGCAGCCGCATGCAAACCATAGATTGATAATATCTTACTCATTTTTTTAAAAACTTGTAAGACTTCTTTCTGTTGATTAGTAGGACCACTTAAATGAGGAAGTGAAGAATCGGTTAATGCACCGCCTTCGTTAAAAATTTCCCCTTCCTCAGTCATCATTGCCTTATTCCAAGTTGCGATAGGAATTTTCTCAACTAGGGTAATTTTTAGAGTATCTGGCCATACACGCTCAATCTGCACCTTATTGGTCCATTCTAAAGCAGCTAAATCCGCATACAATCGATGAACAGATAAGGTAAAAAAACTTGAGCTTAAGTAGTTCGACAAAATCGATTCAAGCTGTTTATGGGTAATATGCTGATAGCTTGCTACAATTTTAACGGTGTTAATTGGGAATCGGTGAGGATCAGCCACATACAAATAGAGAAGCCTTGCGGCCAAAACAAATGCCGCAGCAACTAATACCATTAAAAAACTTGCATAACGTAGGCGCCCAGTCTCAGCATCCATCCATTCTTTTCCCTATGTCTTTTTTTACTGATAACTAGTCACCAGCTGTCGTCGGCAACGATGATGCGTCATTGCCAAACTGACCAACTCATCTAAAAGTTCGGAATACGCTAAACCACTAGCCTGCCACAGTTTCGGATACATGCTAATCGAAGTAAAGCCTGGTAGCGTGTTAATTTCATTAAAATAAATATCACCCTCTTGCTCATTCACAAAAAAGTCAACACGCGCCATTCCTTTGCATTTTAAGCGAGTAAAAATTTCAGCAGCAATTCCTTGTAATTGCTTTGTTATTTTTTCATCCAGTTTCGCTGGAACATGTAACTCTGTCTGATGGCTTTCTAAGTATTTTGCTGTGTAAGAGTAGAATCCATCTGCATGATTCACGCAAATTTCACCTGCTATACTCACCCGCGGGGGTGCTGAGGGCACTTTACCTTCTAACACTGCCAATTCAATCTCCCTTCCTGGGATATACTCTTCAACTAAGATAGTCTCATCATAGCGCAACGCATCTTCAATAGCGCTAGAGAGTTCTTCACTATTTTTGACTTTGTGGGTACCAACGCTGGATCCCAATGAACAAGGTTTAACAAACAATGGCCAACCTAATTCAGCAGCCACTTGCTGGCAAAATTGTTGCTTTTCCTGGGCCGAGCTATGCCAAGATAATACTCGATACCGTGCTGAACGGATCTCATCATTGCAGGCAATACGTCGCGCGATATCTTTGTCCATACCAATAGCAGACGATAAAACATCACAACCAACGTAAGCAACACCGGCTAATTCCAATATACCTTGCAAACACCCATCTTCATAGAGGGGACCGTGCACAACGGGAAAAGCAATCTCAGCATCGACTGCAAAATGCCCGTCAACCAGTAAACTTGCCAATGGACGAGAGCGCGGAGTTATCACAGGCAAGCCCTCCTTGTAAGCTAACAATTCCTGGTAATCATTTTGGTAGAATCGCCCGTCTTTATCCATTCCGATAGGAATAATATTGTATTTATTTGTATCCAGATGCGCTAACACTGAGGCTGCTGAGATGAGGGAAATTTCATGTTCGCCGGATTTGCCACCGTAGAGCAGCGCTAGATTTATTTTTGACATTAAAGATCTCCAATGATGTGCACTTCGCGAATTAATTCAATATTCGTCGACTTATGCACCGTATCACGTACCAATTCGATGAGAGACTCAATATCACTCGCCGAAGCGCTACCTTGTTGATTAATTATGAAATTGGCATGTTTCGTTGAAACGATGGCACCACCTAATTGCTTACCTTTCAATCCGCAAGATTCAATAAGACGGGCGGCAAAATTACCAGGAGGGTTTCTAAACACAGAACCGCAATTGTATTCATTGGTCGGTTGCGTGTTAGCACGATGCGCCAATAGTTCTTTAATTAATTGGAGAGACTTTTCCTTCTCTCCTTTAGCCAGACGACAGGTTGCAGCAATAAACCATTCGTCGTTTAATCCAGCAACATGGCGATAAGCAATTTCAAATTCTTGTGGCTTACGTACTCTTACTTCACCATCGCGAGTCATCGTTTTAACTTCAACGACGGTTTGCCACGTTTCCCCGCCAAAACAGCCCGCATTCATGCGTAATGCGCCACCCATAGTACCAGGAATACCTGCCCAAAACTCGCCCCCAGCTAAATCAGCACGCGCACAAAAGCGGGCCATCGTTGCACAGGAGACACCTGCTTCAACATGGACTAAGCCATCACCAATTAGACTTATTTCTTTCAAACAGCCTTGCGTTATAATTACTGTTCCAGCAAACCCACTATCACGAATAAGCGAATTAGAACCTAAACCTAACCATAACAATGGTTCGTCTTTAGGAAGCTGTTTGATAAACAATGCCAAATCAGCAATGCCTGCAGGTTTATATAATTTTTTTGCCTGCCCCCCTACACGCCAGGTGGTATAGTCTGCCAAGGGCTCATTGAAAAGCAGCTGCCCTCGGTATGAAACTGAATTTCCTTTTATTTCGTCTGAGGTTTTCACGCTGATTCTCTCACTGTTTGCATCAAATTAAGTGCCATTTGCCCAATGCTACCAGCCCCTTGCATTAGAATAACATTTCCATCCCTGATTAACTCATTGAGGGTTTGCAAAAGAT
This sequence comes from Legionella micdadei, assembly GCF_000953635.1. Taxonomy (NCBI): domain Bacteria; kingdom Pseudomonadati; phylum Pseudomonadota; class Gammaproteobacteria; order Legionellales; family Legionellaceae; genus Legionella; species Legionella micdadei. The sequence goes on along the minus strand of NZ_LN614830.1, from coordinate 332,522 downwards.
TTTGAGCGGTAACTAATCGAGCATTAGGACGCTGTTGATTAATTTCTTGCAACAGCGATTCACTTGTCAGACCTGGGATTGCTTGCTCTCCAGCTGAATAAATATCTAATAGAAGCAATTCGTCAGCTAAACTTAATGCATCAACAAACTGGGAAAACAATGATTGCGTTCGACTATAGCGATGAGGCTGAAAAACATGAATTAAGCGTTTATCAGGCCATACACGGCGGAAAGCATCGATAGTCGTCATAATTTCTTGGGGATGATGCCCATAATCATCAATGATAATTGCCGAACCATGTTCAAATCGTCGCTCTCCCAGCATTTGGAAGCGTCTGCCTACACCTTGGAATTTAAATAAACTGCTTTCAATAGCCTCGTCACTTACTCCAAGCTCCGTGGCAATAGCTATGGCAGCTAAGGCATTGAGCACATTATGGCGTCCTGGCCACTTGAATTTTATCGTTAACGTAGCATGCGGCGCTGGGCGTTGTACCTTAAATTCGCTTAACAAGCCATTTTGCGTCCAGTCAAGAGCGCGGTAATGCGCTTCTTCACGGAACCCATAGGTTCGAATAGGTCGTTGAACAGCCGGCAAAATACGACGAATTTCTTCATCCTCGATACAAAGAACTGCTAATCCATAGAAAGGTAGATGATGTAGGAATTCGACAAATGTATTGCGCAATTTATCAAAATTATCATCGTAAGTGCCCATGTGATCGGCATCAATGTTGGTCACTACCGCCATCATTGGCTTCAGGAATAAAAATGAAGCATCACTTTCATCTGCTTCGGCCACAAAATAAGCCGATTTGCCTAATTGGGCGTTAGAACCGCAACTGTTCAGCTTTCCTCCGATCACGAAACTGGGATCGAGGCCCCCTTCAGCCAAAATACTGCTAACTAAACTGGTGGTGGTGGTTTTTCCATGGGTACCTGCAATAGCAATACCATGACGAAACCGCATTAATTCAGCAAGCATGGCAGCTCGAGGAATCACAGGGATGGATTGCGCTTGTGCTGCGATTATTTCGGGGTTATCTGCCCCTACTGCCGTTGATTTCACAACCACATCAGCACCTGTTATATTTTCAACCTGATGGCCGATGTATACTTTAATTCCTAAGGACTGTAGTCGCTGTACAGTCCGACTTTCACTTAAATCAGAGCCAGTGATGCGATAGCCTTGATTGTGTAGCACTTCGGCAATACCGCACATACCGGCACCACCTATACCAACAAAATGAATCTGTTCTACTCGCCCCATCCTTGGTGACAAGAACTGTTCTATGTTGTTCACAACATTCCCCTTTTTGTTTCACCTAGAAAAAGTAGCAGCATTTTTCGTACCTACTTTTTCTATAACCTATGACGTTGGCGTCCTCAATCCTAGAGCCTGCCAACGATTTTCATGATCAATGCGCAGTAGAAGAGCAATGACCACACAATTAACGACCATACTAGCGCCGCCATAACTTAACATTGGTAAGGTCAAGCCCTTTGTAGGTAAAAGACCTGAATTAACTCCCATATTGATCGCAGCTTGCAATCCTAACCAGAACGTTAACCCGTACGCAGTAAAAGCGGCAAATAATCGATCTTGGCTATGGGCAGTAAAGCCAATCATTAGTCCTCTTATCACCAGTATACTATACAAAATTATGACAAGAGAAACGCCAAGCAACCCTAACTCTTCTGCGAGTACAGCAAATAAAAAATCCGTATGGGCTTCAGGCAAATAGAATAATTTTTGGACGCTCTCACCCAATCCCACTCCCAACCAACCACCGCGGCCAAATGCTATGAGTGATTGAGTAAGTTGATATCCTGAATTAAATTGATCAGCCCAAGGATTAAGAAAAGCAGTTAAACGAGCTACTCGATAGGGAGAAGAAAATGCTAGAACTACTAGAGAACAGATAACAGCAATCACTAGCCCTATGTAGTATCGTAGTTTCACTCCAGCTAAAAAAAGCATGGCCATAATTGTGCCAGTAATAACCACAGTAGCACCAAAATCAGGCTCTAACAAAAGCAATATGGCAATTAATCCCAGAATAATCATTGGCCTAATAAATCCCAAAATGCTTTGCCGCACGCTCGCTTGCTGACGCACTAAATAGCCCGATACGTAAAAAATCATGGTCATTTTAGCCAACTCTGACACTTGGATCCCGATAGGGCCAAATGCGAGCCATCGCCTGCTACCGTTTACTGAACGGCCTATACCAGGCACTAGTACAATGAGCAACATGAGTAAACAAACTAACAGTAAGGGTTTACTCATCCTTTCCCACACGGCACTATCTACCCGCATGACAATAATTGCTGCCATAAATCCGGCAAATAAGTAACAAGATTGACGAATTAAAAAATGAAAGGGTTGATGATAGTATTTCGTCGATATCATGATCGAACTTGAAGCAACCATCATTAGACCTAGTATCAGTAAACCCAGCACAGCCCCCATGAGCCACTTATCATATAGCGCAATGGGCTTATTACTGGGTTTACCGCGTTGATTGTAATGACGGGGCAGCATTGTACTCACAATTTGGCCACCAAATTAGCGAACGATTCCCCGCGATGATTAAAATCCTGGAACATATCAAAGCTCGCACAAGCAGGCGATAATAAAACAACATCCCCCGCCCTGGCCTGTGATTTAGCTAGAGTAACTGCGGCATCGAGTGAGGGCGCGCGCAGCACAGGTACGACATCGGTTAAAGCATCTTGAATTTTATCTGCATCTTCGCCTATTAAAACCACTGAGCGAACATAATCAGCTACTGGATTACGCAGCTCTGTAAAATCTGCCCCTTTTCCCAGTCCGCCCGCGATTAAGACGATTTTTCCTTGCATAGAGCTCCCTATTCCGGAAATAGCCGAGATAGCCGCCCCTATGTTTGTCCCTTTAGAATCATTGATCCAATCAACACCGTCTATGCTTCTCACCCACTGACATCGATGTGGTAAACCGGAAAACGTTTCTAGCACTTTAATCATAGATTCAGTTTTTATACCGGCAGCAGTAGCGAGAGCACATGCAGCTAACGCATTTTGCCAATTATGCTTACCCTTAAGGCGAAGTTGCTCAACAGGCAATAAAAGCTTGCCTCCCTGGGCTAGATAACGATTCCCGCACTTCTCAACGATACCCCATTGGCCTTCTTCCGGAGCATCCAATCCGTAACTCGTTACTACGGCCGTCTTATTTTGGGGATAGGTTGCTTTGTCTTCGCGATTATACAAAAGTAACTCCGCCCGCTGATAAATACGTTGTTTAGCTTTAATATAAGCGTCCAAGGTATGATGCCTATCAAGATGATCGGGTGAAATATTAAGAATGGTCGAAGCAATCGGCTTTAGCGAATGCGTTAAGTCCAACTGGAAACTTGATAACTCCAACACCCACAAATCATAATGAGTTCCATCATCTAACAAATCAAGAACAGGCGACCCAATATTTCCCGCAACAGCTGCTGCCAGCCCTGCTGCTTTAGCCATCTCACCAACTAGCGTCGTCACTGTGGATTTGCCGTTTGTTCCAGTAATGGCGATGACAGGTGCATTTATTTCTTGTGCCAAGCACTCGATATCGCCATAGACAGGGATATTTAGCTGGAAAGCCCGTTGTAAGAAAGGCTCATCAAGAGGAACGCCAGGGCTTGTAATAATGCCGGCTAATTGCTCATAAAGCGTTGTAGGAAATGCACCTAGAAAGACATCCACCCCAGGAAATTGGCGGGTAAACTCTGATAAACCGGCAACTTCACATCGTGTATCGAATACCACAAACGGTTTATTGCGCCGACGCAAGTAACCTGCGATAGAGTGACCTGTTTTGCCTAAACCTGCGACTAAATAGAGTGGTTGGTTCATGATTTGCACCTATCGTAATTTTAAAGTTGCTAATCCGCAAAGCACGAAGACGACTGTCATAATCCAAAAACGTACAATTACTTTGGGCTCTGACCATCCCTTTAGCTCAAAATGATGGTGGAGAGGAGCCATGCGAAATAAACGCTTACCACCGGTGTATTTAAAATACCCTACCTGTAAAATAACGGACAATGTTTCGATAACGAATAAACCGCCCATGATTAACAGCACCAGCTCTTGTCTTACGATAATCGCCACCATTCCAAGGGCAGCCCCGAGAGACAAGGAACCAACATCCCCCATAAACACTTGAGCAGGATAACTGTTATACCAAAGGAAACCAAGGCCAGCACCCACTAAAGCAGAACAGAAAATTGTCAACTCTCCTGTATTGGGCACATAAGGAATGGCTAAATAATGCGCGTATACCGCATTAGAACTAGCATAAGCAAAAACACCCAAAGCTCCCGCAACCATCACGATGGGGACAATTGCCAACCCATCAAGCCCATCGGTTAAATTAACCGCATTACTACTGCCTACAATGACAAAGTAAGCCAGCAAAGGGAATAAAGGTCCGAGATTAATGAGTAAATTTTTAAAAAAAGGGACAGTTAATTGCGAAGTCACTGGAATACTTGGGCTCAGATAAAGATAAGCCACTGCAACCAGGGCAATAACCGACTGCCAAAAATATTTCCATCTCCCCGGCAGCCCTTTCGAATTTTTTCTTACTACTTTACGGTAATCATCGACCCAACCCACTATACCGAATCCTGTTGTCACAAGCATGACCAACCACAGGGCAGGCTGACGCAGATCTCCCCAAAGCAGACTACTCACCAGTACAGCGAGCAAGATTAACACCCCCCCCATAGTGGGTGTTCCTGCTTTTGATAAATGCGATTTAGGGCCATCATCACGAACCATTTGGCCAATTTGCAAATTCTTAAGCCAATTTATCATCATGGGGCCACAGAGAAGACCAACAAGAAGAGCGGTTAAAGCAGCTAAAATAGAGCGAAATGTCAAATATTGGAACACCCTAAATGCATGATACTGCCCTTGGAGTAGCTGTGTTAACCAATAAAGCATGTTTTATCCCTCAAAGTTATTGTGCGATCAGCATCTGTTTAGCAAAAGGCCGCAATCATAACACACTCTTAAGTTTCAACGCAGCAACTGCTGTACCACTTTTTCCATCGCTGAGGAGCGCGAACCTTTCACTAAAACAGTAGTATCTTTGTCTAGTTTGGGGAGCAAATCTTGCGCCAATTCTTCTTGGTTTTTATAGTGTTGTGCTGTCGGACCAAATGCTTTTGCACTGTGTTCGCTGTGCACACCGCAAGTCATTAAGAGATCAATACCTCGTTCACGGGCAACATGGCCAATCTCTTCATGATGCTGTTTCGTCCATGCGCCAAGCTCTCCCATATCACCTAGAGCAAGAATTCGACGCCCCTGCCGTTTTGCCAGCACTTCAATTGCCGCCAACACGGAGCGCAAATTCGCATTATAGGTATCGTCAATAATGACAGCGTCATTTTTGCCATCTAAGAATGTCATTCGACCTGCTACACCGCGAAAGTGCTTTAACCCTTCTAGAATATCGGCCAAAGAAATTCCTATCGCGTAACAGCAAGTCGCTGCCGCTAAAGCATTGCGCACGGAATGCTCACCTGGAACTTGTAAGCTAACCTGGGCTTCTCCAATTGGCAATACGAGTGTAAAAGTCGCGCAACCTGTATCATTAAAAGCAATTTCTCGGGCGTAGACATCAACTGGTTTTGTTAAAGAGAATCGCAATACCTTCTTATCAGTTAACCATTCATCCCAAAAATGTGCATAGGAATCATCATCGTTGACAACCGCAGTGCCACCTTCGCTTAAGCCCTGATATATCTCCCCTTTAGTTCGAGCCACCCCATCGATTGAACCGAACTCTCCGATGTGGGCAGGAGCGATATTGTTAACTAATGCGACTTGTGGTTTTACTATAGCCACTGTGTAAGCAATTTCTCTGAGATGATTGGCACCAAGCTCAAATACTGCATAACGATGTTCAGGACGCAATTGCAATACACTTAATGGTGCGCCAATATGATTATTTAAATTTCCTGGGGTAGCGTGAGATGGTTTTGGTAAAATAGAGGAGATCATCTCCTTCACTGTGGTTTTGCCATTGCTTCCTGTTAAGGCAATGACCGGACAGTGAATCGCTAATCGGTAATGCGTTGCTAATTTTGCCAAAGCTTGCTGGGTATCGGCCACTACAATTTGAGGAACAGTGACTTGATTGTCAGCTCGGTTGCAAATAACTGCAACAGCGCCTTGTGCAACCGCATCTTTAATAAAATCATGGCCGTCAAAATTTTCTCCATTCAAAGCAATAAATAAATCACCAGGGGTTACCTCACGGCTATCAATGGAAACACCAGTGATGAATGGATTCTCCGTAAAAGAGCTGTTAAACAACTCAGCAATATTATTTAGATTTAGATTCATGATTTGCTTTGAGTGGTTAAAAGATTTAGTTTACTGATAATTCGCGAAACTCACCAGCGTAGCTTAAAAATCCAAGGGATAGTGCATCTATATTTTCTCATTTATATGAAGCTGTGCGTGCCCCCATGAAGAACAAGCCGTTTAAATCAGCAAGTAACAATCCTTAATAACAAAACACAAGGTAGTATTCCACGCAATTTTTCGCGCAGATATGCCCCTCACGTAAATCAACGCCCGGTCATTTGAATTATGACGATCTTGCCCTGATTAAAATCAAGTAGTCAGCTCACTTCGCACAAATTTTACTTAGTTATCCCTTACATCAATTGTACGTCGATTTTAGCTATTTTTATAATCAGCATGGCGGTTTGATCCAAAATCGACATACTCCATCATATCAGAGCAAGCTCTTGCTCACGGATATTGAGCTGGTTTCGATAGCGAGCTAAACTTGCTTCTGATAAAGGTCGTTTTTGCTCGTCGAGTAGATGAGTATCCAAACCATCCCTAAGTTGTTTTGCGGTTTCATACAAGACTGTGAATCGTTCAGCATCGATTGCCGAATTGCCGGAAGAATGCATGAATAAACAAAGTCCGCGCACGCTAAACGCACCGATATTCTGTAAGTCAAAAACACCACTTGGTGTAGCCGCCGCTAAGCTGCAAAGCACAGGGCCTTGGCCATTGGCATGCTGATGCCTGTGAAATAAATTTCCCTCACCAAAGCGCAAACCTGCAGCAAGAACAGTTTGCAGCAGTTCATAACCTGCTAATTGGCGATTTTCTTTGGCCAATAAAAACATCATAATCGACTTACCTTTTTCTGCGGGGACAGACCGATCAATTTTCTCTGCAAGCTCTGTTTCCACTGTTTTGCTAGGGGTGATTTTTACCATGGTATCATGATGAGTAACTTCACTTTGAGGTTCACAGTTAACTTTTCTTACAGCGATAATATCGTCAAAATGTTTGTTTTCAACTGCTCCTAAAGAAGGCTGGCTGGCAGGCGTTAAACTTCGGCGTCTTGCTTTCATTAAACGAGCAATAGTAATCACAACCCCAATGAGCAATAGAACATTAAGGATAAGACTCCAGTTTGCCTGCATGGTTTACTCCTATACTAGTTTGTTTTTACTGCCTTGTAGGAAGCTTCGCTCCCTGGTTCCTAATTTATTTTCAAGTCTCAGTCATTGCCAACGCTTGTTCCACATCTACGGCGACAATTCGTGAGACTCCTGGTTCACGCATGGTTACACCAATCAAATGTTCGGCCAATTCCATTGTCACTTTGTTGTGAGTAATAAATAGGAACTGTACGAATTGTGACATTTCTTTTACCAAATCACAAAAACGCCTAACGTTTGCGTCATCCAAGGGTGCATCCACTTCGTCTAACATACAAAACGGAGAGGGATTTAGCTGGAAAATCGCAAAGACTAGGGCAACTGCTGTCATCGCTTTTTCCCCTCCCGAGAGTAAATGAATGGTGCTGTTACGCTTACCAGGAGGTTGTGCCATGACTAAAATACCCGCTTCCAACAGATTATCACACGTTAACTCCAGCATGGCACGTCCTCCACCAAAAAGACGGGGGAAAAGTGCTTGAAACGCAGTATTTACTTCATCAAAAGTTGTCTTTAGCCGTTGATGTGTCTCTTTATCCATTTTTTCAATGGCAGCATCAAGCGTTGCTAAAGCCTCTGTTAAATCGTTGTACTGTTCGTCCAAATGCTGTTTTCGCTGAGACTCTGTTTCATACTCTTCTATTGCAGCTAAATTTATTGCACCTAATCGTTTAATTTTCTCAACAATATCTTGTAATTGCTGTTCACGCAAATTTTGATTAACTTCAGCAGGAATTGCAGCAAGCAAGGCATCTATATTTGCATCAAACTCGGCCAAAGATTCAAGAATTCCACCCGCACGGACAGCTAAAGCCTGCTCTTCCATTTGTTCATGCTGGATTTTTTCCTGAATTGCTCTTGCCTGCTTTTCTTCTGTTCTTACTTCTGCCTCTAACGACTCTAATTCTTTAGTTAAATTTGATAACCCATCTCGCTTCAAACCCAATTCTGCTTCTAATTCCCGATGTTGAGCCAGTTTCTCATTTAAAGATTCACTGAGTGAGGCATCAGGTATTTCAAGTTCGAGTAAGCGATTCGCCAGGATCTCCATGCGATCATGCAACGTTTCTATGCGTGACTGTTCTCGTCTGAGATTTTCCCTAAGTTGCTGGCTCTTTAATTTTTCCCGGTCGGCTGCCAGTTGGTTCTGATGCAGAGCAGCCCTTACTTCTTCCACCGCTAAGCGACAACTCTGCAGCGCATTTTCAAGATCGGCTTTTTCGCTATTCGATTGATGCTGTTCTTGCTCATAAGCCTCTACCTCTTGCTTTTTTATTAGCAACAATTGTTCAGTAGCGGCTTGTTGGCTAATCAATTCTTCCAAATTAATGTGTAGATCTTCGCTCTCTTCCACCAAAGCGTTCTTTCTTATTTGTACCTGCTCCAAGCTGCGTTCTTTATGTGCAATTTCTGCCTGACATGCACGCAAATTATCTTTATTAGCGGATAGGTTCTGGCGCATACTCTCAAGTTGCTGTTCATTTTCTTTAACTTGGTCATGGAGAAGATTACGTAGATCTTTCAGTGCGGTTAATTCGTCTTGAGCAATGACAAGCGTCTCATTTAACCGGGTTATTTCCTCCTGGCGAAGCAATAAACTAGGCTCATCCTTGATTTCTTTGCCACAAACTTTTATCCATCCTTTTCCTAGCCAATATCCCTCAGCGGTTATCACCGATTCATCCAGATCGAGATGATTAAGGTAATCGAGCGCCTCTTGCAACGAAGAGGCTGTGAAAATTGTATCAAGTTTATGCATCCAATTCGGCTTACAACCCCTGACTTTATCGGATAACCGGGGATAATTGACTTTCTTTTCCGCCGCTTGATTGGGAGTAAGAAACAGCACGGAACCGCCATCTAATTGGCTCATCTCCGACCACACGTCATCTAGAGAATCAACAACAATAGCTTGCAAGCTTTCCCCCAACACCATCTCACAAGCAAATTGCCAGTCCTTATCGACTTTGATTATTTCAACCAAGCGTGGTTTATCCATCCACTGGGTCAATTTTTCTGAAGCGGTTGCTTGCCGACCCAAAGCAGTTTGCTGTGCAGCGAGTAAACTTGCTTGTTGGGTGTTTATTCGATGAACTTTATCTTGAGCTTGATGCAGTAACTTTTCAGTTTCTGTTAGCTTTTCGCGGAGCTTTAAACTGGAGTCAAGCACTTGCCGATGTTTATCTTCCTCAAGACGAATAGTTGTCTGTAGAGTTGATAATGTATTTTGCTGAACCGTAATATCTTGAACACTGTGATCCAGTTCGATCACTTTTAATTCATCATTGATTTTTTCCAACCGTGACAACGCTTGTTGCCGACGTTCATTCAGATGCTGTAACCGAACCTGCTCGACTTGCATTTCCCGCATCGCATTTGCCAGAAAAGCCTGGTTTTGCTGAGTTTTAGTACTCCAATTGCTTTGCTCAATCTGCTTTTCTTGTAATGCCTGTTGCTTACAATTGAATTCTTCCTGCGCAGTTTGTAAATTATTCTGTAAAACAATAAGCAGGTCTTCACTGGCTTTTAAGGCTTCTTGATCTTGCTTAAGCTGATGATTAGCCTGTTGCCAATCGACTTGCATTTGTTGTTGATCAAGCTTTAATCGTTGTTTTTCACGTTGGTGCTGCTGAATGCTTTCTTCAAGACGGGCAATGTCAGTCGCGAGCTGGTAAAAGTGGGCTTGGTGTTGTTGGAATGCCTCATTCTCTCCATGAAATTTCTCTCGCATTTCTATGCTTTGTTTATATGCTTCAGCGGCATTGGCTTGATGTTTTTCATAATCCAATAATAGCGAGTTTAATTCGGTTTGCTTTTTTTGCTGCTCTTCCGTTAGGGATCGCCATCTTAACGCTAAAATTTCCGCTTTACATAAACGCTCTTCTGTCTTAAGTATTTTATAGCGTTCTGCAGCTTTCGCTTGACGCTCAAGCCGCTGCAGCTGCTTATCCAGCTCGTCACGTATGTCTGCGATACGGGCTAAATTTTCACGCGTATGTTCAATGCGCAATACCGTTTCTCGGCGACGCTCCTTATACTTAGATACACCTGCGGCTTCCTCAAGATAAGCCCTCAACTCTTCAGGCCGTGCTTCGATAATGCGTGAAATCGTTCCCTGGCCGATGATGGAATAGCCGCGGGCGCCCGCACCGGTTCCAAGAAAAATATCAGTAATATCGCGGCGGCGGCAACGGCTGCCATTAAGATAATATACCGAGTCCCCGTCCCGGGTTACCACACGTCTGACCGCTATTTCCTGATAACTACCGTACTGTCCCGCTAAACGCCCCATGCTGTTATCAAACACTAATTCCACTGAAGCCTGACCAACCGCTTTGCGTTGTGACGACCCATTGAAAATGACATCAGTCATCGACTCACCACGCAGATTCTTGGCAGAACTCTCTCCCATCACCCAGCGGACTGCATCAATGATATTTGATTTGCCACATCCATTCGGACCTACCACAGCAACTAATTGGCTTGGGAAAGGCACAATAGTCGGATCGACAAAGGATTTAAACCCAGCCAGTTTTAACTGTTTTAAATGCATTAGAGACTAAGAATATAAAAGGTAAAGGATTATAACTTGGAAAAAAGATAAAGGAGAAGTTTTTGCGTCCCTGCAAATGCATTTCACCCTTTCAAAATGCAAACTTTGACCCACTTTGATTAATGCTTTCAGTTAAAGCAGGATTAAAGCCAATTGATTTTGCCAAATCATCAATCAGGCTAATTGTAGTTGTGCGCAAACCAAAAAATCTTGTGGTGATATTTTGTCCCTTATTTAAAATATCATAGTCGGATTCGCCCCAAGTCTTTTCTCCATCATGACTTATTGCATGATTTTTCGAACTATAAAAATTTTGCAATACATTTTTGATTCCCTCAACAGTGGATTGGCTTTCCAAAGCCATAATAAGCCTTTCAAGCGGTGCAATTTTATTTACGCTTAAATTGATTAGTCCACACAAATAAGAATGGCTGCGATCATCATGCCGTAATGTTCTTTCCAAATACTCTTTTAATTTACCAAACTCTTGGCTGTCTAAGAAATCTCCAACATCTTGTTCTTGCAAAATTTCTTCTTCATCCGAGCCAATTGATATCAATTGTTTGGCTTTCTGTTTTATCGTTTTTTTTGGTTGGTGTGCTTGAAGCTCCCGCTTCACTGTCGCTTCGTGTGCTAGCTCACTAAAACCTTTTGCACCGCCTGAAAAATGGTGTTCCACTGGCTTTCTAATCGGGTTAGGGGGATATAAGGGTTTTTGCGGATAAAGGGACTTATAGGCAACATTCAATTCATCGACCCAACGAACAATTTCATCCATTCTCTCTTTTTGGACTTGAATATTTTTATCGATAAGGTATTGCGCGCTATATTCCACTGCCCTTGCATAAGCCGCTAACGCAGTCTTAGAGGCTGATTGCTCTTGGAAAATTTGGCGGTGACGCCTCACTTGCTCAAGATGATCTCCCCAATGCACCTTCATTTCCACAGGCTGCTGCTTCTTATCCTGAAACACAGGATGAAACTCAGCGTAAAGTTCATCAGCCATGCCTTTCGCATATTTCACTACGCTTCTTAACCTATACGCCATAATTACTTGCTCCATAAGGTCAACCGGCATCGATTATAATCTAAACTAAATAAAATTAACTAAAGTTTATAAATAAAACTGTAAAATTTGTTTTCATTTTAGAAAAAACCTATACTTCAGTAGTTATCCCTTTTAAAAATCCAGGGGAAAACAAAAACAGAATTGACGAACCCTCAGAAAACACATGACAATAGAACAACTATGGCCTTCAGGAGCTCGGATGACCCAGGACACAGAACTCAGTGAAATCATGCGCTCGGTTGCTGAAAAAAGCATGCGGATTTTGCAAGGATTTAGACGACAACCTGCGCAGTTATCAAAACTTGTAAAGCAATACATGGATTTGACTAAAGATTTTCAATCCTTAGTTTCTGTTATCCTAAAAAACCCCGAGCAAGTCTGGAAAATGCAAATTGCCTACTGGCAAGATGCACTGAGCTTAGCACACGAGCAATTCAATTGCTGGCTCGAAGGTAAACCGATGCCGATTGCTGATCGTCGGTTTAGCAGCGATGAATGGGTAAACAATCCCTTTTTTAATTTCATGAGTCAACACTATTTACTCGCCAGCGAGCATATGAATTCATTGCTTGAACACATTGAATATGGCGATAAGCAACTTGCCAGAAGGGTACAGTTTTTCGCAAGACAATATTTAGATGCGCTCTCACCCGCTAATTTCCTGCACACGAACCCGCAACTGATGGCAGAAACCATCCAAAGCCATGGAAAAAACCTTTTACGAGGATTGCAAAATCTACTTACCGACATTGAAGCTGGTTCTTCTCGTTTGATCATCAAGATGACGGATACGGATGCCTTCAAAGTTGGTCAAAACCTTGCAACGACTCCCGGAAAAGTCATTTTCCGTAATGACATGATGGAGTTGATCCAGTACACCGCACAAACTGAAAAAGTGAGGGCAGTTCCTTTATTGATGATTCCGCCATGGATCAATAAATATTACATTTTAGATTTGAGTGAAAACAATTCGTTCGTCGGTTGGCTAGTTAAACAAGGAATCACTGTCTTTATCATCTCTTGGGTCAACCCTGATGCAAGCTATGCCAAGAAAGGATTGTTTGACTACCTTAATGATGGACCAATGGCTGCTATTAAAGTCATCCAAGAGCAGCTTAAGGTGAAGCAAGTGAATACCCTTGGTTTTTGTATCGGCGGAACATTACAGGCCTGTATGCTCGCTTACCAGAAAGCACATAATGAAAAACCAGTGCGTTCAGCTACTTTTCTTGCCTCAATGATTGATTTTAGCGATCCGGGCGATATCTCCGTGTTTATTGATGAGCAACAAATTGTACATATTGAAGAAGAAATGCATTCCAAAGGCTTTCTAGACGGGCGTTTTATGGCAAGCACTTTTAACTCTTTGCGCGCCAACGACTTAGTATGGTCTTTTTTCATTAAGAATTATCTTCAAGGGCAAAATCCAGTACCCTTTGATATTTTATTTTGGAACGCAGACGTCACTAATATGCCCGCCAAAATGCATTCTCAATACTTACGTTGGATGTACTTGCACAATGATTTAATTAAACCGGGTAAAATTCGTCTTAATCATATTCCGCTTGATGTAAGCAAAATCGACATCCCAACGTTTTTTGTTTCGACCAAAAAAGATCACATCGCTCCCTGGCAAACAACCTACCTTGGCTTCCAGCATATTGGCGGGAAAAAACGCTTTTTACTCGGTGGATCAGGGCATATTGCCGGCATTATAAATCCACCCGGCAGTGATAAGTATGGCTTTTATCGTAATACGAGCACGTCACAAACCGCAGAAGAATGGTTAGAAAAAGCGAAACATATTCCTGGTTCATGGTGGCCTGAATGGCTAAAATGGCTAGAGAACCAATCTGGACAACTTATTGATGCGCCTAACTTTGCGCAATTGCCTTTTAAAGGCTTAATTGACGCACCAGGTGAATATGTGCATAAGACTTACAAAACTCACCCTGAGCAAATTGAGCCTCCACCGCTGAGTAAACCTGAAGAAGCGTCAAGTGTACCGAATGATCAGAGCGAGGTAATTTTACAAGGAAAAGGAAGCCCGGAACCTCTTGAGCGTACAAACACAGACACCGATGCCGCGGCTTAACCTTGGAATTTAATGAGAGGCAGGATAAATCTGGAATAAAAAAGACTACCGGGCGGTAGTCTTTCTTTCAATCGAAAATACGATTAATGCAAAGGATTATTTTTTCTTGTTTCTTGCATTAACGAAAGCATGGCTTTTTCAATGATCTCATATGTTTTTTGCATGTAATTTAATGCATTGTGACCATTTTCTACAGCCAAATTGATTTGCTTTTCCCAGAGTTCTTCTGGTTTTCTTATCGTGGTTAGTTCTTCAGGTTTTAGATAATTAACTGCTTGAAGAGTCCTCACATTAAGTTCAGCAATTTCTTGAAAAGGTGCTTGCAATTTTTTTGCTATCTCATTTAACTTTTCAAATGGTTGGTTCATTATATTCTCCTCAAAATGTTGCAGCGCACAATAATAGATTAGTATTTGAACAACCATATGTCAAGGCATTTCCTTTTTATTTTTTTGCAATGCAACATAATTAAAGATTTTATTTCTTAATTTGCCAAAATCATCAATAGGGAATTTAACCAATGGAATTTATTTTATTCATGAGGTAACTATTGCCACGTCTAAAACGTGGCAATTGGTGAGGATGAATTAGAGCGTGCCTGAACAGGGTCAGAAAGCTCACCCACTATCAGTCATCTAATTTTTTTCTTTGCCCAGAGAATTAATGCTTAGATTCGCTTTTGTTTTTGACTTCTTGTACAAAAGAAAGCATTGCTTTTTCCATAATTTCAAAAGACTTTTGCATATAGTCTAATGCCTTATGGCCGTTCTCAACTGCTAAACTAATTTGCTTTTCAAACAATTCTTCTGGTTTTTTTAGATTAGCCAACTCATCTGGTTTGATGTAATTAAAACCTTGTAGAGTTTTTACATTGAGTTCAGCAATTTCTTGAAAAGGAGCTTGCAATTTTTTTGCTAACTCACTCCATCTTTCGAAAGGTTGATTCATCATTATCTCCTCAAAATGTTGCAGCGCACAATATTAGATTAGTACTCTCTCCATCCATCTGTCAAGCATTTAGATTGATTTTTTTGCGTTGCAGCATAGTCGTTCGTTCAAGGCTTAAAAAAACCTTGCCATTGCTTCATGAACTCTTGCATTTGTTGATTCCAGGTGTCCGTTGCCTTCTGGTAATCATTCAGATAATGATTTCTTCCTAACGAATTTTCCAACCCAGAAAACATCTGCTCCAACATGTCTTTAAATGACTTGCTCATCGGATGATGAGCAAGAATGATTAATTGACGCAACATCTCCTGAGTTAGAAACTGAGTAGGTCCGCTTTCCATTTCCACAAAAATTTGCAGAAGGGTAGCGGTGGTTATATCCTTGCCCGTGGTCGAATCTTCCACGCGAAAAGGGATACCATCTATGACATAAGATTGAAGCTCCTCGACTGTAATATATTGACTTTTTTCTGTATCGTAAAGTCTACGGTTTTTATATTTCTTTATTAATCTTGCCATTTTAATCTCACACGAAGATAAGGCTTTTCCATGATGGATAGATGCAAATATCATGACAACTAAATGTTCATGCTCTGTTTACCTTGATTTATTAGCATTTTACTAGTACATGTGTAATCCACCATTAATACTTAAATTAGCTCCGGTGATATAACGGCTGTTATCATTAACCAAGAACTCCACTACCCACGCAATTTCTTCAGGCTCCGCGAGCCGTTTTGCAGGAATTAATTCAATAATCGACTTCAATATATCTGGGCGAATCCCTTGCATTAACCGTGTGTTCACATAACCTGGAGAAATACTATTAACAGTTATATTTTTTGCCATTAATTCCTGGGCAAGACTTTTAGTAAAACCATAAATACCCGCTTTAGAAGCAGCATAATTGGCCTGTGAATATTGCCCTTTCTGCGCATTCACAGAAGAAATATTGATAATCCGCCCGCTTTCTTGCCTGCGCATGCAATCCACTACATGCCTAGTTACGTTAAACATGCCATCAAGGTTAACCCGTAATACGTCATCCCATTGCTCCTTCGTCATTTTATTGAATACTGCATCGCGAGTGATGCCCGCATTGTTTACCAGCACATCAATACGACCAAACTCTTGAATAATGCTGTCAATGACTACTTTGCACTGATCGAAATCCGTTACATCCATACGTCGGAACAACGATTGCTGAAAACCGTGTTGATGCAGTTCAGACTGCCACAAGGCAGCCTTATCCCCAGGAACAACATCAAGCGCAATCACTTTACCGTAGAGAGGATTCAACTGCTTAACAATAGCTGTACCAATATCACCCGTACCACCAGTGATCAGTGCAATTTTATCCTTTTGCATACCATTCCTCTCCCTGAGGTTACATATACTGTCCGCCGTTAATATCCAGATTAGCACCTGTTATAAAACCTGCTCCAGGAGCTGCAAGAAACGCAACTGCCTCTGCAATTTCTTCAGGTTTTCCTAAGCGGCCAACAGGTATATTAGCAATAATACTTTGTAGAACCTCTTCCTTCATTCCAGCCAGCATTGGTGTTTCAATATAACCGGGAGAAATAGTATTTACTGTAATTCCTTTGCAAGCGACTTCTAGAGCCAAACTTTTGCTAAAACCAAAGAGTGCCGCCTTACTGGATGCATAATTGCATTGACCGAATTGACCTTTGCGGCCATTTATTGACGATATACTAATAATTCGCCCATACCCTTTATCCAACATGGCAGGCAACACATTTCGCGTCACATTAAAAACTGAATTTAAATTAGCATCAATGACTTGCTGCCACTGTTCTGGTGTCATTTTTTTCAAACTCACATCCGCAGTGATTCCTGCATTATTTACTAAAACATCAATGCGCCCATAACGCTCCATCACAAGAGAGGCGAGATTTTCACAATCAGCAAAATTCTCGATGTTGGCATAAATGATATCGATATCGTAGCCTGCTTCTTTTTGAATCTCTTGCCAATGCTTAGCTTCCTCATGCTTTCCATGCTTATAGTAACAAGCAACAACTTGGTATTCTGACGCAAGTCGTCTGCAAATAGCCGTGCCAATCCCACCGGTACCACCCGTTACAACAGCCGTCATCCGTTCCATAAATTGCTCTCCTCAATTGTGATTGGTATTACTACTTCAAAGCAAAAGTAATCTAATGTCAATCTTCATTGTTGGTTAATATTATTATTTTAGCAACAGATTATTCCCTATTTATGAATTTCCAGAATTGTTGGGGCGTTAATGCATATTAAACAGAATTTTGTTTTTAGAAACAGGACACCATGTATACCAATAATTGGCGTTTAAGTTATGTGTGCACACAGGGGATTTCAGAAAGATAGCTACCCCTCGAAATCAGGGAGCTATCTCTAAGGAGAGAAAGTTAGTGCAGGAGAGCAAAAAGGCACTAACTTAGTTTGGCTGGTTGCAGCACGTAACCTCTGATTTGCAGAGCGAACTGCCGCAAAACCTCTAAACCTGATTCTTCCGCTTGTTTACACCACTGCTGCAGTGCCTCTACTAGTTCCTTTTGTGAGCTAGCCGTCTTCAGCCAGATATTTTGCAATGATTGACGGTAGTTATAAACAACACGAATCTGTTCATATCTTTCTAACAACGTTTGTAGCCGTGTTTTTGCCCTTGGCGACAGTAAGGTATCTTGACGGCGCAATAGCTTTCCTGCACGCTGAAATAAACGCTTATCGGCTTTATTTATTGTGCTTAAGCGTTCGTGCTTTAAAATTGGGCGGACAACCCGATTATAGTAATGAGACATGATTTGAAAGCGATTACCTATTACAGCCTTAACTGTATCCAGATCGATATGCAGCTTTCCTGTATCGCGAGCCAATTTAGGCGGTAACTTTTTAACTTTGGCAAGACCCAAAAACGAGAGACAGCGTATGTAGAGCCAACCAATGTCAAACTCCCACCATTTCACAGAAAATTTAGCAGAAGAAGCAAAAGTGTGATGATTATTATGTAATTCTTCACCACCAATCCAAAATCCCCAAGGAATGATGTTGGTTGCAGCATCCGGGCATTCATAGTTACGATAGCCAAAATAATGACCGATGCCATTAATAACACCGGCAGCATGAATAGGTATCCACATCATTTGAATCGCCCATATCGTAATCCCAGGAAGACCAAAAAGTACAAGATCAAGGATAAGCATGAGGAGGATACCTTTGGAGGAAAATCGTTTATAAACGTTGCGCTCCATCCAATCATTTGGAGTACCATGAGAATATTTGGCGATCATTTCTTTGTCTTTAGCTGCATCCCTGTAAAGCTCAGCACCCTGCCAGAATACTTTCTTCAAACCTAAAACTTTAGGGCTGTGCGGATCGCCCTCTATATCACAGGTAGCATGATGTTTGCGGTGAATGGCTACCCACTCAGCAGTAATCATCCCGGTAGTGAGCCAGAGCCAGAAACGAAAAAAATGACTAACAAGCGGATGTAAAGTTAAAGCACGGTGAGTTTGATATCGATGTAGGTATATAGTAACTGCAGCAATGGTAATTTGTGTTAACACTATTGTTGCTATCACATAACCCCATAATGACAGGTTTAAGATACCATAGATCATAAGTTACTCCGACTACAATTAATGATTTGATGATGATAATAGACTAAAATCCGGTATAAAACACAAACAACGACCTGGATTTAGATAAACAATATCAGCAGTCTTTAGCTTATAATATCACAAAACACATAATTTCGTTGCAACAATTCACCTTGTGAACGATAATTTTAGATATAACTTGTTCAATAGGACTTAACGCAACTCCTCAGGATAGAGACATGAATGGTAAAGTAGAACGCATTTTTCAGAATTTAATTCCCTTTCTTATTTTAGGAATTGCCATTGCCCTCGTAATAGGGCTGTTTATTATGTTTTCCTATGTGTTGATGTGGGGGTTTTTGATCGGTTCCGTGATGTGGGCAATTTATTCAGTGAAAAATTTCCTTTTTCCCCGTCAGGTTAGCAAACCACCCGTTAAAACCAAAGGGCGAATTATAGAACATAATGATCGAGACTAATGCCTGAATTACCTGAAGTAGAAATCACGCGACTTGGCATCAGTCCATTTTTGCTTGATCAAACAATCACTGACCTCGTTGTAAGACACCAACAATTACGCCTGGCGATTCAACCAGACCTTCGCCAACTCTGTGTGGGCAAGCAAATTAAAGCCATTTCACGTCGAGCAAAATACCTACTATTCGATTTATCTGAAGGTTATCTGCTCAACCATTTAGGAATGTCTGGCCACTTACGCATTGTTAGGCAGGATGTAGCCGCAGGGAAACACGATCACGTGGATTTTATATTAAGTAATGGAAAAGTGCTTCGATACAATGACCCACGCCGTTTTGGCCTTTGGCTTTATATTGAGAAGAATCCCGAGCAACATCCTCTTCTAGCGCATTTGGGTCCCGAACCTTTCTCTAGAGAATTCAATCCAGAATACTTATCCGCTCGTGCTCATAGCAAAATTCAAACTATGAAAGCTTTTATTATGAGGAATGACATTGTGGTTGGGGTTGGTAACATCTATGCCACTGAAAGTTTATTTTATGCGGGTATCCACCCACTGACCCCTGCAAGCCAAACAACTTATGATGAGTTTGCTAAACTTGTTTCGTCAATTACACAAGTATTGCAACAGGCAATTAATGCTGGGGGTACAACTCTACGTGATTTTTACTCCGCAGAGGGTAAACCTGGTTATTTTACCAATAAATTGCAAGTTTATGGCCGCAAAAATCTGCCCTGTTATCAATGCGGAACTACAATCGAAACCCTTACCATCGCCGGCCGTAATTCTGCATATTGTCCTGTATGCCAACCTAAAAAAGTTAGGGGGTAAAGATTGACCGAACTGTTTTTATCTCTTTTTCAAGCCCATTATTCACCGAAATTCATAAGACTAAGCATTCTTTTCTCTTCGCAACCTTAAACAGTTGCAGTATCATCAAGCCATCTATTTATAATCCATCATTATTATGAAAATTAGCAAATTACACACCCAGTGGATAATGGTTCTTTCTGCTTTATACACAGCAGATGCTTGTATCCGGTCTATAGTAAGGGGTTTTACGGGTACAACAAACCGCGCATGGGTGGATAAAACAATCCATCACTGGGCGAATCGTATTCTTAATTTAGTGAAAGTGAAATGTGAGGTCATCAATCCACATCGTGTCAAACCGCAGCCCGGTAAAGCCACTATCATCATGTGTAACCATAGTAGCCTGTATGATATTCCTATTAGTTTTAAAGCATTTCCCGATTATTCGATCCGCATGCTCGCTAAAAAAGAATTATCAAAAATACCGCTCATGGGGAAAGGTATGGCTGCTGCAGAATTCCCTTTTATCGATCGGCATAATAGACACCAAGCAGTGAAAGATTTGGAACAGGCTCGCCAACTATTAGAAAGCGGGATCATCATGTGGATAGCACCCGAAGGAACACGCTCAAAAGATGGCAAACTTGCCCCTTTTAAAAAAGGGGCGTTCATTACGGCCATTGCCGCTCAAGCCACAATTATTCCCATTGGAATTCGCGGTGCTTATGATATTCTTCCGGCACGGACTACGCAATTTAACCTCAATCAAACCGCAGAGATACATGTTGGCAAAGCTATCGATGCTTCTCAATATACCTACGAAACGCGAGATCAATTGGTTGAGAGAGTACACCAAGCCATTAAGCAACTCGTGGGTGAATAATTGCTTGTCACTTAGAAGGGACTACTTGAGCAGGTTGGTCTTATTTACCCAAGGTCGATCTCCGACTCATTTTAATATTTAAAACCATAACCCGCTTGCTGCTTTTGAGTCATAACTACAGCTAAACCCATATCTCTTGGATCAGAGGCAGCAGTAACCACGTTATTTGCTTTATCCCAAGTAATTGCTTGCATGTCGCCATAGTACTGTTTTAGTAACATCAAGTTATAGCCCATTGCCTTTAAGTCTGCCTGGAGTGCAGGAGAAAAAGTTTCTGGTTCAACTTGTATCCAATCAGGCAAATATTGATGGTGAAAGCGCATAGCAGCAACCATAGTAATTGCCCCCTGAAAATCATTAAATGCTAAGGAAGCCAACAACACCATCGTGGGGATACGACTGCCGCCAGGTGTGCCAAAGATAGCTAAGCGACCTGGCATTTCAAGAAAAGTCGGAGCCATACTTGATAATGGCCTTTTACCAGGCTGGATAGCGTTGACATCGCTTCCCACTATACCATATACATTTCTTGTGCCTGGCTTAATGGAAAAATCATCCATCTCGTCATTAAGCAATACTCCAGTCCCGGCAGGTACAACACTCGAACCGAAGATGTAATTAACGGTCATGGTTGCAGATACACGGTTACCTTCTTTGTCTAAAACAACCATTTGAGTGGTGCTTTGACTTTCTACATTCGATTTTTCTCCTTGTAACGCTTCGCTAGGTAACGCTTTATCGGCAGGAATCAGTTGACGCAACTGCTTTGCATTCTCAGCAGACAAAAGCATATCCAACGGGATTCGAACAAAATCAGGGTCGGCCAAAAATCTTGCACGTTGCCAATAAGCAAGTCGCATGGCTTCGACAAGATAATGAACCCATTGGACTTTAGTTAGAGACTGTAACGGGTAATCGGCCAGAATGTTTAGCATGGTTAATAAAGCCACCCCTCCAGCCGAAGGTGGAGGGGCTGTAATAATTAACATGTTATGAAAGGCCCCCTGCAAAGGTTCACGGACTTTAATCTGGTAGCGAGCTAAATCTTCTAAAGACCAGATTCCTCCTGCCGCCCTCACCCCTTTCACTAACCGGTTAGCAATTTCTCCGCGGTAAAAACCATCATGACCTTTCTCTGCTAATGTTTTTAGCGTGTTAGCTAAATCCGGTTGCTTAAGTCGTTCACCAATTCGATAAGGATTTCCATGATTCAAAAAAACGGCAGCACTATCGGGGTAACGCTGTAACATTTGCAAGCGATCTTGTAGTGTAAGGAAATAATTGAATTGATGATCAACCGGAAAACCCAGCTCAGCAAGACGAATGGCAGGTGCCAATGATTTTGCTAAAGGAAGGCGTCCATAATGTTGGGCAACATAAACAAGGGTAGCTGGCTCACCAGGAATCGCTGCAGCTAATCCGCCATTAAGTGACAATCCCGGGACCGGATTACCGTCTTTTCCCAAGAACATGTCTTTGTGGGCGGCAAGCGGCGCGGTTTCCCGCCCATCGATAAAAACATTTTTTTTATCCTTTTCGATATGCAATAACCAAAAACCGCCCCCCCCTAAACCAGAATGATAAGGTGCTACTACCGAGAGCGTTGCGGCAACAGCCACCGCCGCATCAAACGCATTTCCACCTGCAGCTAATACTTCCAATCCAGCATTGGTTGCCAGGGGGTGGGCTGAAGCCACAGCATAAGCTGGAGGGGTAGAAGGAAAATCTGCCCTACAAATTCCATTTATCCCTATGAGCATGACGAGTAGCAATGTTGCTTGAAATTGCTTCATGGATTTTGATTTCTCCTTTGCTCAAGAGCTCTAACCACTGAAGTTGGTACGAATTGAGAAACATCGCCGCCTAACGACGAAATTTCTCGAACTAAGGTTGATGAGATAAACATCAAGTGTTCAGACGGGGTTAAGAATAAAGTCTCAATTTCCTTAGATAACTTTCGATTCATACCCGCTAGCTGAAATTCATATTCAAAATCATTGACGGCGCGTAAGCCACGCAAAATAATCCCTGCTTTTTGCTCATGGACAAAATCAATCAACAAGGTATCAAACCCAATAACCGAGACCCCTGGTAAATCTCTCACTGCTTCTTGAATTAGCTCGATTCGCGTTGATAAGGAAAGATAAGGCCGCTTGGCACTATTACTTGCGACTCCAACGATAAGCTCGGGAAATAGTTTGGACGCGCGAGTAATAATATCCACATGACCATTAGTCACTGGATCGAAAGTTCCTGGATAAATTGCTTTGTGTTTCATGATAACAAGCTTTAATTGCAAGTTTTGGCAGTCTAGCGTATTGTGATAAGAAAAACTATTGCCTTAACAAGGATGGAACGGAGGATTGCAAATGATTGCCATTCGCAGTATTTGTATTATTTCTTTCTTGCTACTTTCGGCCTGCGCACACCGCTCACCTATTGAAACTCATCTTAGCCCTGAACCCTCCCAGGTTCCACAAGTTTCTGTTGAAACAGAAACGCCAAGCAACAATAAGGAGTCTGTCTCCAAGACAACCGATCAACCTGAATCCACTGCAAATGAACCAGAAGCATTATCGGTTCATAGCAAAACACTCGCCGAAAATAAAAAAGGATCAAAAGACATAGCGGCTAAATCTGCTGAAAAAGAGAAAAAAGTCGCCAAATCGTCAACCTCAGCAGCCTCCAGAGTATCATCCTGGGATATTTCAGGAGCACTGGCCGCGCGAAGTAAAAATAAGGGATGGAGTGCTTCTGTGAATTGGATGCAACGAGGAGCCAGTCAATATCAAATTCGCTTATCAGGCCCTTTAGGAAGTGGGGCAGTGATGATTAGCAGAAGCGGAGGGGCAGTAACCCTGCGTGATGGCCCTAAAACGGTGACGTCTTCAAGTGCGGAATCTCTGTTAAAAAAACAAACGGGGGTTAGCCTTCCTGTTACTAATCTGTATTATTGGATTAGAGGGGTTCCGGCTCCTGCTGCCATTCAAGGGGAGAAACGTGATCCTGCAGGCCACTTAACGCAATTAAAGCAAGCAGGCTATACCATTCAATACCTGCAGTATACCTCTGCTGGAGGCACCCTCCTTCCTACTCATGTAAGGCTCCAGGGTAATGGCATTTTCATCAAGTTCATTATCAGAAACTGGAGGCTTTAAAGTTGGGGAGCACTCGATAGCCATCAATTACGGGGTGTATGAATATAATTGTTGGCTATTGCTTAAATGTGCTTCCCGAACTTAAGAAATGTAAAAATAAACTGACATCCCGTTGACAAGACCTTAAATACTTTGCAAAATACGCAGCACGTTGCAGTAGTGCACAACATTCATGGAAGAATAGATAAGAATCTACAAAACATATTGGGGTGTCGCCAAGTGGTAAGGCACAGGGTTTTGATCCCTGCATTCCTAGGTTCGAATCCTAGCACCCCAGCCACAATCTTGTTGATTCAAGTAAACAGACGGCAGAAGATACCCGGGAAGGATGCGTTCACCGGATCGCTCAAATAATAACTATATCTTTCTGGCTGTCTTCTGCTATGTGTTTAAGATACCTGGCTAAACTCACGAAGGCTTTTTACACATGTCGACAATGATGATCTTCACCGGCAATGCTAACCCAGAGCTGGCTCTTAAAATAGCTTCCCATCTGCAGATTCCAATCGGTCAAGCGACAGTAGGGACATTCAGCGACGGCGAAACCATGGTTGAAATACTTGAGAACGTCCGTGGCCGTGATGTATTTGTTGTACAGTCGACTTGTGCCCCCGCAAATGATAATTTAATGGAATTGCTCATTATGGCGGATGCTTTGCGTCGCTCTTCTGCAGGACGAATTACCGCCGTTGTTCCTTATTTTGGCTACGCCCGCCAGGACCGACGAGTCCGTTCAGCGCGAGTCCCTATTACCGCGAAAGTTGTCGCGGATATGATGGCATCAGTTGGAATATGCCGAGTGCTTACAGTGGATTTACATGCCGACCAGATCCAGGGCTTTTTCTACATGCCTGTTGATAACGTTTACTCCACACCTGTCTTGCTTGAGGACATCAAACATCAGAATCTTCCTAATCTTATGGTGGTTTCTCCTGATGTAGGGGGCGTGGTTCGGGCACGAGCCATGGCAAAATTATTAAATGATGCCGAATTATCAATCATTGATAAACGACGTAGTGGACCGAACAAATCAGAGGTTATGCACATTATTGGTGAGCCGGCTGGAAGGCATTGCCTTATTATTGACGATATCGTTGATACAGCAGGAACTTTGTGCTCAGCCGCTTACCAATTGAAACGTAATGGCGCTACCAGTGTTAGGGCATACATTACTCATCCTGTTTTATCAGGACCAGCCGTAGAAAATATCAAACATTCTTCTTTGGACGAAGTCGTTGTTACTGATACCATCCCCCTTAGCGAATCTGCCAAACGTTGCGAAAAAATCAGGGTAGTCAGCCTAGCTGATATGCTTGCGCAGGCAATAAAGCGGGTGAACGTCGAGGAATCGGTAAGCTCTATGTTTACAGAATAAACTAGCCCAAAAAAGTTTGCTAATTCCTACTCAACACGTTTTTAATATTATAGATCGCCATCAATTAGATTAGTTGAAGATAAAAAGGCAAAGGAAGCATAATGCTTCCTTTTTACCACTGCTGGCGGTAACAAAATTTAATCTCTCGTACCAACGTATTTGTCATCAAAATACTTGCGCAGTTTAGTTCTTAAAGTACCTCTGCTTATGCCTAGCATAATCGCTGCGCGCGATTGGTTATATTTGCAATGTTCCATGACAGCGCGGAATAGCGGTGTCTCAATTTCCTCAAGAACAAACTGGTACAGATCAACAGGATCAGTTCCCTTCAGCTCAGCGAAATATTTTTGTACTGATTGAGTGACACTCGCGGCCAGTGATGCAGTTGAATCCCCGGCTTCACTACTGATTGTTGTCATTATTATTCACTCCTCCTTTAAAAATCAGCATCTTACCTAATAGAATAATTCCTGACAAGCCTACATTCAGAAAATTGGCTTAAAAACCAGGAAATATCGAGTGAATCAAGCAATTTTAACTCACTCTCTTAACCTCCGTTATTGGGGCTCATTTCCTACCAAACGGGGAATTGTATTGGGTGCTCTTGCGGTAAACCTTGGCACCCAAATCCGGACGGCTACTAAATAAACATTACACAGCCTGAGCCCTACCATCTATTTTCATTGTAATTTCAACATCGCAGGATTAAAGGGTTTCCCGTTCACTGTTAATTGGCCTTGGTTAAGGGTCATTTCGATAATATAGTCATTCCCTTGCGATACTAGAATTCCAGACTGTACCATTGATGCCAATTGGTTATCTGCAGCAGCTGCAGCCTGCTGGGCAATAACAGCTGGATTTGTAGGCGCAGTAGCGGCGGGCGTCTCGGGAGTCGCTGGTGCTGTACCACTGGTATTTCCAGTATTGGCTGGTTGGCCTGCTTGCTGTTGCATTTGCTGTGCAATGCCTTGCTGAACAGTCTGGGGTTGTGGCGGAGACATCATCCTCTGTCTGATCGACTCGGTGAGAAGGTCTTTAACCACTACAGCCGGAACTTTTATTTTCCCATTGCCTTGGATCTTTTGTATTAATTCAAAAGGATTGGCCGTTTCAGACTTGGGTAGAGAAACAAGCAAATTACCTTCAACCGTTCCTTGCGGCATCACAAAGGTCATTTCTGTTACTTCAAACTCAGCACCCTTACTCAGTAATTGTGGCAATTCAGGTAAAATAGCTAGCAATGCTTGTTGGCGCTGCGCATCGGATCCCTGTTGAATTTGGTTTGCTTGTTGATTGATTTTAGCTAGTGCATCAGCATCAAGATTTCTAATTGCTATTTCTAGATGACCAGGGCCATAAGTTTTATCATTGGCCATTATTTTGTCTACAGATGACTTAAAATGAGAGTTAAATAGGCCATCTTCAATGTTTGTATCCGAATGGACATCGAATTGGGAAAGTTCAAAAATCTTCTTATCATTGTTTGTAACAACGAGAGAAGGGAAGGATAAACTTGCATCACCGGTATACAATCCTATTTTTGTCCGATGCAAATTATATTCACTTGTCACGGATGACATGATGGTTTTTACCTGATCTTTAATAATACGCAAACCATCAACAGTAAGATTACCATCGATATTATCCATATCGGAGGAAAGGCTTGTAGAAGAAGTCATCCCTAGCCAATCCAGTTGCCCATTACCTTCTTTCGCAATTAGCTTAAAAGCAGGAACAGAAACATCAATGCCTGTATTGTTCAAGTAACTGACAAACAAACTTAAATCTAATTTAGGCTGAGTGGATTCAGCAGAGAATGTATTACTCAATTGCTCAGCGAATTTTTGGGGTAGTGATAACTCCGTATGGGCATAACCTAAACCAAATTTAACCGTTTTATTCGCAAATATAATTGGCCCATGATGGATAGTGAGGGGCATCTTCATACTATAATCTTGCGCAGGCACGGTTTCTGATTGGCCACTGGCTGTAGTCACTACATGTTCGGGTACATGCAAGCCCCAGTTGAGCATTGCTTTGGAGGTAAACCAGCCTCGCTTGTAGGATTCGATGTGTGCAGTAAGGCCATTGGATTGGTTCACTATGTTGAGGTCCTTTCTCACCGTCTTTTCAGTGAGATACCCCATACCGTAATATGAGAAGAGGACTAGGGCAGCTAGAATAATCACTAATCCTGTGAATTTTTTCATTATTATCTCCGAGTTAGTGTCTGACCTCTGCATGCAATTTTTTCTGCAGAGGCACAGCAGTAATTAAAGCACGAGTTCCATTAACTAGCAAAGAGATACATGAAAAAAATGATAACTGACAGCCACTTACTATGTCTTTCGGATAGGCTTACAGTATGTTTCTTTTACAGTAAATGCTAAGATCAAGGCAACTAACGAGCAAAGCGGTAATATTTGCAGTCCAGCCTGGAAATCAGAAAGTGATAACGTTTCTACATTGTAAGCACGCGCGCCGGATACAGAATCCACCAAGAAGCCAACAAGCGGTTGCATTAAGGCGCCAACAAAAATAGAAATCATGTTTGTGAACGCTATCGAAGTACCAATGACATTACTTTCATGTATCTCGGTAGAAACTGCGTAGGCGATTGCTACACCTGTATTAGTCAAACCAAATACAAAAAATAGGATGTACGCACTGGTTTTATCAAGACCCGGATAGAAAACATAAATCGAGGTCAAAATCACTCCGCATAAAGCTGAAAATATCATTAAAGGTTTACGACGCCCCATTTTATCAGATATCCAACCTGATAAAGGACCACTAATTCCCCATCCAATGAAAATTAAACCGGTTGCAAAAGCAGCTGCGTGAGCAGTTAAACCTCGGCCATACTGTAGATAAGCAGGGCCAATAGCTTCACCAATTACAGCCGTTGGGCCAAAGAGAAATCCTGCATAAAGGGCATTAAGCCAAGTTTGACGGTGAGACAAAATAATACGCAAGCTTGTAAGAATACTTAGGGTTTTCTCATATTTAATTTCACGCCGCTTGATTCCTGGGGCATCCTGTACAAATTGATATAAAAGACCCGCGAGGGCTATGAATAAAAACGCAATGATGAGCATGCTATGCCGCCAGCCGACATTTGCGACTAAAAAAGAGACAGGCGCTTCACCCGCAGCTGCCCCTAACATTCCTAAGGCTTGTGTTAAACCAGACAATAGGCCTAGCATAGCAGGGGGGAACCAGGAAGTGGCTAATCGTAATGAACTCACAAAAGCAAAGGCTGCACTAAAACCAATCAGCATTCGTCCTACAGATGCCATCATCAACCCATCTGCTAAACCAAAAACCCCGCATCCTAACGCCGTGATTAAAGACATAACCGTTAAGATAGCTCTAATACTCATACGATCGACAGTAAGCCCTACCGGAACTTGCATCAAAATATAGGGGAAGTAGAAAGAAGCTGTAAGAATACCAAACTGTGCTTCATTGATCCCGAAATCAATTTGTAAACTTCGATGCATGACCCCGGGAGCCACCCGAGCGAGGTAATCGGAAAAATAAAATGCCGCTGCCAATCCCCAAACAATCCACGCAAAGCCTATTCGACTCATACGACCTGACTTTTCACTCTGAGACATTGCTATCATATTCATAAATTCACTACTCAGTTACTATATTTCATCCTAATTGAAGCTGAAACTCACTTTCAGCATTTAATCCAAACGACTATTTGGTCAATAAATCAACAAAAGCTACTACATTATACTGCCAGCGATGATTATTTCAACACATTGAACGATCTGGAACTTACCATTTTTATCAATCCATGTATACTTTTTCAGCCATAATCCTTAATTTTTATAGGTAACGTCTTAATGAATAGTCTCGAATTAGCAATAAAAAATGCCTTTGAAGCAGCAGGAAACAATAAGGAAGCGAATAAAGCTTATCTCGAATTTATTAAAGCGAACTTTATTATCCCGATTGATAAAAACTCATCCCCAGAAATGCCTGAGGTACTCTATTTAGAGGAAGGAGGCGAATACTATCTCCCTGTGTTTTCTAGTATGCAATATTTTGATAATTGGGCTAAGGAAATTGCAGATGAAATCTTACTCCTCAAACTATCAGGTGTTGATTTGCTAAAAGGAATAGGTGAAAAAGTCAAAGTTTGTCTTAATATTGGGTCGGAAATTTATAAGGAATTTAACCCTAGTGAACTAGCACGAATGAAATCTATGGTAATGAAATTGTTTAAATAAAATCCATTTAAAAGGACGAGTTGGCTGATTCATCTATTCAGAACAATCAACCAACCTTCGTTCAAGTGAGTAAAACAATATACACCCCGTGTGTTTAAGTTTAAGCAACAAGTTCGATGACCTGATAACCCACTACAGCAGTTGCTGCAATTGCCCCTGTTATTTTGAGCACGTTAGCCAATATATGACTATTCACTAAGCTGGTGATAAAGGGATAATGGTTCTCATTAGCAGCTTCATATTCATTTACTGAGAGTAGCTCCTCAGCTTTTTCAGTGGGTTCGAACAACGGTTTCTCACCGTAAAACCCTGCCCACCATCCTTCTTGCCATTGCTCATATTCTTTGCTGCCTTCACGAAAAGGATTTTCTCCCTCTTCCACCTCGGCTTGAGCGCACTCATAACCAAACGAATAGCAATCTTCTAAACTCGGATGTTCTATATTAAAACGCAACCTAATGTGTGGTAACAATGTAGTCGTGTCAATCATTTCAATGCCCTCTTGTTAGCGTCCTAAAATGTCAGATACTTCTAACGAAGCATTTATCCTGCCAACAAATAAACGATTTAATTTTGCCTTATAAATACTTCATTTCTTCCCATTCTACGACCATATGACCTACTATGCCTCACACAGTTTTTTTTTTACTCTTTCTTGACAAAAGAAGTTCTGTTGGTTCCCTTTTTGCAACTCCATTTTGATGCTAATAAGCTGATTTTAAATAATATATTGACTTTAGCCCGTTTTAAATTATAGCCCCTTAAAGAAGGGCAAAAGGGAAGGCAAAATTTTGCTTCCGGCATTCAATAAAAGTACTTAAGGTGCTAAACGGCAAATACTCCATTTCCCTCTTTTTTTGTAGAAAAGGATTCGATCGTGCAAGCGGTTATCACGGCCTTGCCAAAATTCGATCTCATCCGGAATAACCATATATCCTCCCCAATGCTTTGGCCGCACAACAGCTTCTTGTCCATGCTTAGCAATTAATTCATTCAAGGCTTGCTCCAATACATTTCGATCAGCGATCTTTTGGCTCTGGGGGGAAGCGATCGCAGACAACTGACTTGAAATTGGCCTTGAGGCAAAGTAAGCGTCCGATTGTTTTCTCGATACTCGCTTAACCCGGCCGCGTATTCGCACCTGGCGCACCAATTGTGGCCAATAAAAATTTAATGCGGCATAAGGCATATGCTGAATTTGTAAAGATTTTGTACTATTGTAGTTAGTGTAGAAAACAAAAGCGCCCTCCTCCAATCCCTTGAGTAAAACTACACGAGAATCAGGTCGTCCTTTTTCATCAACTGTTGATAGCACCATCGCGGTAGGATCACTTTTTTCTGTAGCTAATCCTTCCTCAAACCAAAGCTTAAATTGAGCTATCGGATTTTCTTGTATTGACTCTTCATTCAAATTCAAATCGCCGTATTCGCGACGAATATCCGCTATCGTTTTCCAATTGCCCATAATTTTTATTTTAGAGAATGATCAGTGGATTGATTATAAAACCAATCGAGTATCATCCCCTAGCATTGATCGGAAAAATAATGTTGCACAGGAAAAAATAAAAAGGATAAACGATTCTTACCCGTTCTATCTCCTGTTACCTATTCGACGGCGAGCCAACTGTGGTGGGGGATTCCTGAATTCTGCAAAAAAACGTAGAATTGACTTTTTAGAGGCATATGCATTTTGTTTTTTGTCATGTCCACATGAAAAATTTGAAAAATATATTATGTTCCTTAAGGTTGTCTTAATAATAATCATATAGTATATCGCCATCTCTATGGCTAATTAAAAGTCCTTATGCTGGAATACTATTTAAAGCTGTTAGATTCTTTTAAAGAGCGGCAAACTTCTAAGCTACTGCGTAGTATTCGGCAACAAATTCTTGCCAAGATTCGAAGTCCCTATTTTAGCCCTGAAATCCAACCTTACTTCAAAAACATCAATAAATTCGGCGAGCCCTTCACCCAGTTTGAAACCGAGCCAAAGCAAGTCACTCAAATTAAAGAAGCTATCAATGGCATTTATCATGCCGAACTCGCATTTCGCGACCTAGAGACAGTCAATTTAAGAAATAAAAGCAACTGGCTAGCCGATTTTCATAAACTTTGGTTTCATACAGTTAAACATGGATATCATGCCAGCTATGTTCTAACCCACTTGGGTATTGATTTGACAAATATTTTTTCAGACGAAATAAAGCAAGCTATCAGCCTACTCCGTCGTTTTACCGATTTTTCAAACCAACATGCGGACGATGCTGCAGCATTTGCAGCGAAACTCAAAGAGTACCCAATCAGTTATAATGCAGGGCTATTAGCTGGGATTGCTGTCGATCAAATGAGCGCTGGAAGTGGGAAAGTCGATTATCATTTTCTAACTCAATTCAGTGCTGTTTTACCTGGATATATTCAACAAATGGCGAATTATATTCAGCAATATTCGCCCGAACTAACTTCGGTAAAGCCAACCTTAGATCAAAAAAAATTAGACAAACTACGGAATGAAAGTTACAAGTTACTATTCTCTTTGGAGAGCTTACAAAAGGATAATGACTTTTTCTTACCCGCCAAAGTTGTCTATTACGTCGACATCCTCCGGCATGTGATTTACCTTTCGCAAAGCACATTAGAACAAATGAAGAATTTAGATGAATCTTCGCAAGAGGTAATTCGCAATAATTTAGCTGAATTAAAATACAAATGGCTAGTCCCTTTATTTGGTCTCGTTGATCGTATTGAAGATGAGGCTTTGCTTGCTCCAGGAACTCTCTCTCAACCTCTCATG